>CAZAWD010000039.1:0-8430 GCA_964488725.1 uncultured Methanomicrobiales archaeon
AATATATATGACATAATCGGGAAGATGTATCCTCTTTGCTGTTTCCAACAAAACCGCCACGCCTGCAGCATTGTCAAGTGCGCCAGGCGTATTGTACTTGGAATCCATGTGCGCACAAATCACGATTTTCCCGGCACTCTTTGTTGAACGTTTCGCCGCTATGAGTTGATAGCTGACGCGGGATATTTTTCCTGACCGCAGACATACATACGCTGATGACCGGGTGCCGGCAGCCCCACGGAGTCCGGAGATCAAATGCTCGCTTACATATGCCGACGGGATTAAAAAATTACCATCTTCAAAAAGCGGAAAAGGGCTCAACCCGCATAACGGATGCCTGCCTGTAGCTGCAATAATTACAGCAGGCTGTTTTTGTTCCAAAAGTGATATGAGTGTCCGGTGCTCATCCGGATAATAAAACGGATAATCCTTGGGCTGCAATGGAGTAGCAGTTAAGCTGCCACTTAACATAAGAATACAGTTTGAACACTCCAACTGTTCTAATTCCCCCATCGATGCTGCAAAAGCTATTTCTCTCTGCCCCTCAAACGGCATGGAAAAAGGACTTGCCTTTATCGTTACAATATCATTGTTTAATTTTAGATAGGAATCTCCGGCTTCCCAGAGATTACAGGAAAACGGCAAAGAACAGACACGAAAATTCAAATTAATTAATTCTGTTTTCAAATACTCAAGAATGGATACATTACCCTTAGAACCAACCGGACGTTCCCGTGAGAGAATATGTATGGTATCTTCCATCATAAAAAAAATAAAAATTACATGCTTTCCAGCGCTTCGATGCCAAGAACATCCAGCGCATGATAAAGCGTATTTCTGCATGCATCAACCAGCGTCAGCCGTGCATCGCGCACTGCACCTTCAGCCTTCAGCACCGGATCAAACCGATAGAACGAATTGAAGAGATCTGCCAGATCGCGGACATACGTTGCCAGAAGATGCGGACGAAGCTCGGTTACCACTTTTTCGATGATATACGGGAACTGGGCAATATGTTTGGCAAGAGCCAGCTCATACGAATCTGAATACGTATAATTCTCTGAGAAACCTCCGGCCTCATTTGCTTTCGCAAGAATCGAACAGGCCCGCGCATGCGCATACTGAACATACGGCGCACTCTGACGTTCAAAATCAAGAGCCTCCTTCCAGTCAAACACTGTTGATTTCTCAGCTGAAACCTTCACAATATCATACCGGACAGCGCCAACCGCAACCGCATTTGCAATGCGTTCGCGTTCGGCCAGAGACAGTTCCGGCCGGCGAACCGTAACCTCATCCAGCGCACGCTTCCCGGTCTCTGCAATCAGCTCATCAGCCGTAATAAACACGCCGCCGCGGGTCGTCATCGAACCTTCCGGCAGCGACACAAACTCAAAGTGAACAATCTCAGGCGGACGTTCGCCAAGAAGCTTCAGCGTCGTCTGAAGCTGGGCACCGATAAGCTTGTGATCTGCACCCAGCACATCAATACTCCGATCGCAATGTTCATTCTTCCAGAGATGGAACGCAAGATCACGCGCTGCATACACAGACGTTCCATTACTCCGGCGCAGAACATAACGATTGCCGAACCCTTCCTTCGAGAGATCAAGATACATCATCTTCGCGTCATGCTGAGTATCCGGCAACTTCTCAATACGATCCAGAACGTTCTGCATCGAGCCGTCGTGAAGGAATGTTGTTTCACGAACAAACACATCATGCTTCACATTCATTGAAGCAAGAGTTTCCTGAATACCCTCCGCACAGACAGCAACCGCATCATGGAAAAGTTTCACCGTTTCAGGATCACCGGCTTCTATCTTTTCCATCATCAAATCGAACTCTGCTTCAATCTCCGGCTTCTCTTTTACAATCCGGTTCGCCTCAACATAATGGCGGACAATAAACTCATCGCCTTTCTCGTTGGGACGGCGTTCATAATGCAGATGCTTGACACCCCATGCGACAATCGCAATCTGGCGGCCCATATCATTAAGATAATACTCAGCTTCTACAGGGTAGCCTGCCTTTCTGAAGGCACGCACCAGTGTATCGCCGATGACCGTATTTCTGATATGGCCGACATGCAGCGGACCGTTCGGGTTTGCACTAGTGTGTTCGATAATTACCCGTTCTGTCTTTTCCGGAAGAGTGCCGTAATCATCGCGGCGTGCTGCACGAACCGATTCTGCGACATAGGCGTCGCCGAAAACAAAGTTAATATAGGGTCCTGTGCAGGTGATAGTCATTCCGGCAGCTTCCGGATCGGCTGACATAGCAGCAGTAATTTCTTTTGCAATAAGCGCCGGATTCTTCTTCTGAATTTTTGCCAGTGCAAATGCCGCGGTAGATGCAAGATCTGCATGATCCCCGCCGGCCGTAATCAGCACATCGTCCAGACCGGTTGCTTTTTTGAGAAGATCAGTTGTTTTTTGTAAATATTCACGATACATGAGAAATCACATTCCGGTTGGATACCGAAGAACTGCTGCAATTCCGCCAAACGCAGAAAACAGCATTCCCCCCTCTTCAAAATCATCTGAGATAATTTCAACTCTTGTATTTGAGGTATCAGCAAGAGCTGTCAGTTCATCAATAATATCTTCTTCCTTTGCGAGGAAAAGTGAAGACTGACACTTCGGACACCGGCCAAACGGCAGGTCCTTAAACTTTTTACCGGCTTCAATCTGCATAGTCTTGACCTCTTTGTAATCACAGTTGCCGCAGGTAATTGTCAAGCGTGCTTTCCTGAGCTTGGCTGAGAGAAGGAGCGTATCAACTGCTCCCGCCTCCAAATTTGCACGGACGCTCTCTTCACCGTATGCCGCCGCACCGTTTTCCTTTATCAACTCTTTAAAGAAGCGGGTCATCTCCCACTTCTCATCCATAATATCAACACCGCGCAACGCATCCTGCGCATTGTCCACCAGTTCACGCAGACCGAACTCGTTCGTATATGATGCATCGAACAGCCCGATAATACGACGTTTGATTTCGTGGTGCAGGAACTCTCCTTCAGCAAACTCCTCTTTGGTCGGCATTGGTCCGCCGATCAGAAGGCCCTTGAATTTATCAAAGAAGTTGGGCTCAGCGAGAAATGCCTCTGACGCACGTTCGCCTACTTTGCTATAGAAATCATGAATCGCAATCAGACGCAGACGTTCAAACCGGATACTTGACTGACCACCTTTGCGCTGTTTGCCCGGAACGGTAGAGTGAGTACCGCCCAGCGGCTCAATACGTGTTCCGCGCAAAAACCCCCAGTATGCCTCGCGCCGGTCAATAACCAGAAGCCCGTAAACATACTTGTCTGCGAGCATCTCACGAAGCGTGTCAAGTTCAAAACTGGAACTGCACCGATAACTGTAGGTTTTAATCGGCTCCGGCGGCTCAACGATAATGGATTCCATATCAGTCTTATCGCCGCCGACATTAATTGCCCCGCAAAAAACTGCCATTCCATTCACCGGCGGTGCCTTATAATATTTCAATCGCGCAAGAATGGATGAGAGAGCACTCTGGACATTTGTTCGGGTCTGTTTACTTTTGATGTTAGCACACTGGCCGTATTCATCGCGAAGCTGGGCAGTAACGTCGTAAATCTGCTTGTCCGGCGGAATGTATAGAGAAATCAGTTCGGTTCCCGACCCCTCTTTTTCCTCCAGCCGTTCAAGAGCTTTTTTAAATTCATACCGCTTTCGCACTTCGTCTTTTTCTACTTCGATTTGTGAAGATTCGCCTGGCATTGTATTGACAACCTGTCGCCCGAATAATTTCAGACGATAAAATGTTGAATATTATTTGATGGCATATGACATTAAAGATAGTGTCGCCGCAGATAGATGTTTTTATACTCATCAATGATAACGCTGATAAATAAGTCCTCACAAATATATATCGATATGAATAAAGGATATGGGATGATCGCAGGTGTGGCAGTTTTTCTTATCCTCCTGCTTGCCCCAATTGATCCGAGTGTCCTTCCCCCGGCCGCAAAAATTACTGCAGCAATCACCGGGCTGATGGTTATTTTCTGGATTACACAACCAATTCCAATCGAAGCAACAGCACTTATTCCGCTGGTGGCATTTCCATTGGCCGGCATTCTTACGCCGACCGAGGCAGCAATTCCCTACGCAGACAAAGTTATTTTCCTGTTTATGGGCGGATTTATGATTGCAATGGCCATGCAGAGATGGGGCCTGCATAAACGGATTGCACTGAAAATTATTTCGATCACCGGAACCAGTCCCGGACGGCTAATTCTCGGGTTTATGATTGCAACTGCATTCTTGTCAATGTGGATGTCAAACACTGCAACCGCCATGATGATGATTCCAATTGCCATTGCAATTATTGCAACAGTCCTCCCTACAAAAAGATATAAGGACATGACACCGCCCGACAGAGCGTTCGCCGGATGTCTGGTGCTCGCGATTGCATATTCGGCAGGAGTCGGCGGAATTGCAACACTTATCGGAACACCCGCCAATGGAATACTGGTGGCACAGCTTGCAAAAATTTTCCCGGATGCACCCGGCATTGATTTTTTCACCTGGCTTGAGTTCGGCGTTCCGTTTGCAATAATTATGATTCTTATCATGTGGCTGTGGCTGACGAAGATTGCATACCGCAAGATGCCAAAAACATTGCAGAACACACGGGCCGCTCTCCAAAAAGAAATTGAGTCACTGGGTCCCATGTCGCGCGGCGAAAAGAATACCCTTTTTGTATTTGTGCTTGTTGCGCTATGCTGGGTCTTTCGGGCAACAAAAGACTTCGGGGCGTTTACTCTTCCCGGCCTTGACATGCTTTTTCCGGGAATTGACGATTCGACCATTGCAATTGTCGGTGCGATACTGCTGTTCCTCATACCCGTCAGCTGGAGAACGCACGAGTTCACTATGAACTGGCAGTGGGCGGTGCGTATTCCATGGGGTATTCTCCTGCTCTTCGGCGGAGGTATGTGTCTTTCAGCTGCGTTCAAGGCGAGCGGTTTATCCCAGGCAATTGCCGGTTACTTCCCTATATTACATGGAGTGCCCATTGTGCTACTGGTATTAATCCTGGCGGTGGTGGTGATGATTCTTACAGAATTCACGTCTAACACGGCCGTTGCAAATATTATGATTCCGGTGATGGCAGGTATTTCAGTATTTGCACTGGAGATTAACCCGCTCATTCTGATGATGACCGTGGCAGTTGCCTCGTCACTTGCATTTATGCTTCCGGTCGCAACACCACCAAATGCAATAGCATATGGAACCGAATACGTGGAAATGAAAGATATGGTGACGGCGGGCTGGTTCCTGAACCTGATAGGAATTCTTCTGTTTACGTTCTTCCTGTTTACCATAGTTCTTGCAGTGTTCGGGATGGATGTCGGATTGCCTGACTGGGCATATTCGATAATCACCCCCTCCTGATTTTTTTATGCGGGCAGGCTGTCTGAGATATAAAAGTATAAATGGAACACACCCCAATATGTATACGCACATTTTCGGGCTCGTATATCAGGGGTAGATAGCTACGTTCGCAACGTAGATGCCGCGGGTTCAAATCCCGCCGGGTCCATGTTTTTTAAAATAGTTCTGATTTTTTTTCCAAAGCATTATTCATGTATCCGTCCAACCAGAACGCATCATGTCCCTGATGATTTTAGGCACCTCCTCTCACGTGGGAAAAAGTATCATCACCGCGGGAATCTGCCGCATTCTCAGCAACCGCAACATATCCGTTGCACCCTTTAAAGCCCAGAACATGAGCCTGAACTCATACATCACTGAAAGTGGCGATGAAATCGGAATCGCACAGGCCATTCAGGCACTTGCCGCGCGCGCATGCCCGTCAGAAAAAATGAATCCGATTCTCCTCAAACCAAAAGCTGACAGCATCTCACAGGTAATTCTCCGGGGAAAACCATGGAAAGACACCCGCATCGCCGACTATTATACCTATACTGAAACACTTCTTGATGAAGCGCTCAAAGCATACACCGACCTGACCGAGATGTATGACACCATTATTATTGAAGGAGCCGGCGGAGCGGCAGAAGTAAACCTCTATGACCGCGACATCGCCAACATTCTTCTTGCCCGCCGTCTGCGCCTGCCAATTATTCTTGTTGCCGACATTGAACGCGGCGGGGTATTTGCACAGGTGTACGGAACGATTGCGCTTCTTCCTGAAGATATAAAACCGCTGGTGAAAGGGATTATTATCAATAAATTCAGAGGAGACCCCTCACTTTTTTCATCCGGAATCAGAATACTGGAAGAAAAAACCGGTATCCCCGTACTCGGCCTTGTTCCATGGACACGGCTTGAGATACCCGATGAAGATTCCCTGTCACTGGCAGATAAAAAACCTCTGGACTCGCCGCTGAAAATTGCGGTCCTGCGATACGCGCATATGGCAAACTTCACTGACTTTTCCCTCCTCGAACGCGCAGCATCTGTAGAATATGTTTCGCTGGACACCTCGCTTGAGCCGTATGATGCCATTATTCTGCCGGGCACGAAAAACACCGTCGATGATCTAAAGGAACTCGTAGAAGCCGGTGCCGCAGATGAAATTCACCGCGCAGTTGCATCAGGCAAACCGGTTATCGGAATCTGCGGCGGATATCAGATGATGGGCGAACATATCTTTGATAATGCCATTGAGGGGACGGCCGTTGCAGATTACACCGGCCTTGGGATTTTACCCGTGGAAACCAAATTTTTAACTGCCAATAAACTCACCGTTCAAAAAATAAGAACCGCGACCTGTGAAGGTCCTATCCTTTCAAAGATGGGAGAGGTACACGGATATGAAATTCATTCCGGGATAAGTACAGTGCGGGGGCCGGGGGCGTTTACTGATGAAGGATCGGTTCTTGCCGGCGGTCTTGTCTTTGGAACATACCTTCACAACCTCTTTGCAAACGCCGGAGCGGTTGACGCTCTCGCCGGATATATTGCCGCAAAAAAAGGAGTCGTCTATACTCCGGTGGAATCACAGGGCGACCCGTATGAAAAACTCAGTCAGCATCTCCTGAAATATATTGACGGAGGACAGATAGAAAAACTCGCACAAACAAATCAGAACGATTAATTATGATAAATGACCATATCTTCCACTAGTGACATAAATGTATTCGCCGGAACTCATAACCATACTCCTGCTGATGGGAATCCCTGTTGCAGCTGCCATTCTTCTGGCACTCTTCAGGCAAAACACCATCCGCACGATAGTAGTGGCCGCTGCATCCGTCATTCTTATCGGTGCCTCCGTTACCCTCGCGGGTATTGCTTGGGGACAGTCGATAACGATTGCGTCTTCAGCGGTCTCATGGCTCGGCCAGGCACTTTTCATACTTGAGCTTGGCATCGCCGCGATAATTATTGGGCTTGCAATAAAATACAAAAAAATTCTTGCTCTTATTCTTGCCGTGATTCAGGCAGGACTTCTGTTCTTCCTGGAATTTTCAGGCAGTGTCGCGCCGCACAGCACACAGACGTTCAGCCTGTCCGGTCTGTCGCTGATAATGATACTCATCATCGGCATCATCGGTTCTCTCATCTGTGTGTATGCCCTTGGCTATATGAAAGATTATCAGGCACATAACCCGGAGATAAAAGACCGGCGCCGGTATTTCTTTGTTGTTATGTTCCTCTTCCTCAGCGCGATGTTCGGCATTGTGCTGTCAACAAATCTCATGACGCTCCTTGCCTTCTGGGAGGTTACAACACTGTGTTCCTTCCTCTTAATCGGGTACTCGCGCACGCCGGAAGCAGTTACCAATTCATTTCGTGCAGTCTGGATGAACTTAATCGGAGGAATTGCGTTTACGCTCGCACTTATCCTGCTTGCCAGAGCTGATACGACAGTGAATCTGCTCAATATTCCGGAACTTCTAAGTTACGGAAACGTTGCACTGCTCACGCTTCCGCTGGCCCTTCTGGCACTGGCAGGTCTGAGCAAAGCCGCGCAGATGCCCTTTTCCACATGGCTTACCGGTGCGATGGTCGCGCCGACACCGGTTTCCGCTCTGCTTCATTCATCAACAATGGTGAAAGCGGGTGTCTATCTTCTGGTGGTTCTGGCCCCTCTCTTCGCCCAGACATGGGTTGGTATCGGGCTTGCACTGGTCGGTATCTTTACCTTCTTAGTTACCTCGGGTCTTGCCATCTCACAAAGCAATGCAAAAAAGGTTCTTGCCTACTCTACCATTGCCAACCTCGGGCTGATTACCGCATGCGCAGGTATCGGCACACCTGCCGCAATTAACGCAGCAATTCTCCTGATAATCTTCCACGCCGTCGCCAAGTGTCTGCTCTTCCTTTGTGTCGGAGCGGTTGAACACAAAATCGGTAGCCGGGATATTGAAGATATGGACGGACTTATTGTCCGTCAGCCGCTGCTTGCAGTGATGATGATTGTGGG
>CAZAWD010000040.1:0-1838 GCA_964488725.1 uncultured Methanomicrobiales archaeon
GTTCTCGGGAACTAGTCAACGCTGCACCCCCCTTCTTTCTTTTGCAGCATTCTTACTCATCTTAGTAGTATCATTCTCCGCATTCATCTTCTTCTATTCTTATCTTTCCTCAGCCCCGCTCTTCTCAAAACAGTTAACCACTTATTCTCAGCCGTCCTACCTACTACCGCTATGAAAAAAGCACTTGTAATCAGCATTGCAGTCGTCCTTGCTCTCTTCGTTGCCATCGCTGCAGCGGGCTGTGTCGGCTCTGAACCTATCGTTGGAAAATGGAACACCTCAACCTTCAACCTCCCGGTCACCTTCAACAATGACGGCACCGGCTCCATCTCTGCCACCATCCTTGGCATAACCACCTCAATTGACCTTCAGTGGACCAAAGTCTCAGGAAAAGACAAAACCTACAACATCACCGGCTCCTCCGAAGCTCTTCCGGTTGGAACGTACACCCTCTCCTCAGACGGCAAATCCCTCGTCGGCCCTGTTACTCTTATAAAAGCACAGTAACCCGGCCCCCTCTTTTTTTAACCCTAAAATAGTATTTACTCCCTTACTTCCACGCATCTACCAGCGCAACCCGCTCAACCACCAACTCCTCAATCCTTCCTTCACCCACCACCCCCAACTCCGCATCCGAAATATCAAACACCCCCTTCAGCCGTGCAACATCCGGCACAAACTCATCCCTCTTACCAACCTCCTCAACCAGCCGGCAGACACACTCCTTTGCCCCCTCCTCATCCCCTCCCATAATCAGCACATACACCTCATTCCTCCCCTCATGCAACCCGAACCCCGCCGCAACAGAACACTGCCGCTGCCCCGACACATACACCAGCACCTCCATTGAAAGCGTCCGTGCAATATTTCGGCCACTCTCAAACGACCGCATCGCATGAACCGCCGCAGACCGCACATGCTCCTTTCCGGCCACCCCTCCTGCCTCAATCAGCACCGCCGTAGTATCAGCCCCGCCGCCGGCTACAGCCGCCTCATTTATCATATCAATAACCGCATGCACATCATCAACCTCTATCCTCGCACAGAAAATCATCATCGTCTACCTTAACCTCCGAAATCAAACAGCGTCGGCTGCGTAACAACCTTACGCTCCTTCGCCTCTATATTCACTTCTTCGCGTACCTCTTTAATACGCTCTTCAACCGTATCAGCCTTACCCTCTCCCCGCTTTCGTTTCCGCCCCGCCGCCGCCAGCACACTCTCAGCAACCCCCGCTCCCAGAATAGCCACCACATCCGCGCGGTTCGCCGCAATCAACTCTTCAGGCGTTCTAATCCCCCGTGCAAACAACCGGCGGGCACGCACCCGCCCGATTCCTTTAAGTGAAATCAACGGAATCAACTCCTCCCGCACCCCGTTCGCCGCCCGGATCTCAAGAATTTTCATACCCTCCTCAAACTCCGGCACAAACTCATGCGCAATCCTGCTGCCCGCATGCAGCAGCCACTTCAGATTCTCAACCGCCGCATGAATATCGCCCGCCCCCACCCCGAACTGCTCCGCAATCATATCCTCCGGCACCTCATTCGCCCACGCCTCAACCACCAGCGCCGTCTTCACCGCTGCAAAAAACTCCTCCGAACACTCCTCAAACCAAATCTCATCACCCCGGTCGGTCACCACCTCATCAACCAACTTCCCATCCGCCGCCTTCAGATAAAACCGGAACATATCAGGCGTCATACACAACAAATGCACCATCCCCAACGCCGAAAACTCCTCACCTTTACGCGACGCCATAACCGAACGAATCATCATCGCACTCTCCGGCGACAGATACAACCGTGACGCAAGCGACCCGAACCCGGTATACGAAA
>CAZAWD010000040.1:1848-8215 GCA_964488725.1 uncultured Methanomicrobiales archaeon
AACTCCCCGTCACCTCCCTCCTCAATCATCTCCGCATCCAGCAGATACCGCAACGAACTCTCAATATTACGGTCCAGCCGGCGATGCACCGCCTTCTGACTCGCATAAAACGACCGCTCCATAAACGCCGTCACCTCAGACCGTCTGCGGGCAAACCCCGTAGTAATCAGCGCAAGAAGATGACTGCGCAACTCACTCTCCCGCTGACACTGCGACTTAATATCCTCTGCTGCCGCCTCAATAAAACTCTCAAACAGATCCTCAACCCCGCCCCGATCCTTTGCAATCAGCACCGCCTCCCCATACGGATCAAGCCGCGGCCGTCCCGCCCGCCCCGCCATCTGCCGGTACTCCATCACCGGAATCTTATTCATCCCGGTCCGTGCATCATAGCGATAATAATCCCGCACAATCACCCGCCGTGCCGGCAGATTCAAACCTGCTGCGAGCGTCGGCGTTGAAGAAATAACTGCAATATCCCCGTTTCTAAACCCCTCCTCAACCGCCGCCCGCACCTTTCCCGGCAGACCCGCATGGTGAAACGCCGCCCCCTTTTTTACCGTTTCCGCCAGCACTTTCCCCGAAGCCGTTGTATCGGCCTTTTCAATTATCTTTGCATACGCATCAAGTGCCGGTGACGATTTCTTCAGCGTCACCGCCGCACGCTTTGCATACGCCTCAGCCGAACGGCGGGACGAAACAAAAACCAGACACTGCCCCCCTTCCTCAACCGTATCAAGCATGAGATTGAGATCATCATCTTTTCTTTGAGATGCAACCTTTCGCTCCCCGTCCCGGAACGTTATTTTCCCTTCAAAATATACCCCCTCCCGCAAATCAACCGGCCGCCACTCACTCGTAATAAGCGCTGCATCAAGCCATGCTGCCAACTCCTCCGGATTTCCCATCGTGGCCGACAACCCGATAACCTGCATATCCGGATTTTGATACCGCAGCTTTGCAATCACCATCTCCAGCGTTGCCCCGCGCGTTTCATCGCCGATAAGATGAATCTCATCAACCACCAGAAGTGACACTTTTTTCAGCCATTCAGCTTTATTTCGCAACAGCGAATCCGTCTTTTCCGAGGTTGCAACGATGATATCATAGCGTCCCAGATACTCATCACGCTGATCCGGATCACCGGTTGCGATACCAACCTTCACCCCTTTCCCGGAAAAGTCATCATATTTTTCAGAAGCCAGCGCTTTCAGCGGAACAATATACAAACACTTCCCGCCATCGGCAATCTCCTTTTGCATTGCCATCTCTGCTATCAGCGTCTTGCCGGAAGCTGTCGGAATGGCGGCAAGGATGTTTTTATGCTCAAACAACCCTGATTCAATGCACGCATCCTGCGGAGGGTAGAGTTCGGTTATGCCCTGTGCCTGATATGCCTCGCGCAAGGCGTTTGGAATTGGCAGTGTGTCTATTTTCATGAAATACGCCCGCTTGGCCGCGACCCCTTTGTTTCCACTGGAACAATGGAGAAATACCACCAAGTATTTATTGGTTCTTAATTGGTCTTAGTAGTAGTAGGACATCATGTCCATCTTTGCTTCTTTACGCTTTTTATCAAGATAATTAAACACGGTCGTATGTTCCGACCCGTTCAGCAGCATGGACACCGCCGTATGCGCCTCATTCATCTGTTCCGGCATTCCAATAATTGCCACCGTTTTCCCGTAAACCGACAGATACGTCCCGGTCATATTTTCGATCTGTTCACGCGATTTTCCATCGCGTCCGATAATTCTTCCCCTGATACGTGCGAGTTTTTCCGGGGTGTCTGCTACATCGGTAATATCGATAATATCAAGGACCATATCCTCATCTTCCAGCAGCTTCTTTGCGCGTTCCGGTGAGAACCCTCTTCCAATTGCCTTAATGACATCTATCGACGTAATTTCCGCCAGGGTATCATCCTTGTTTTCGATAGTGATACTGCCGCTCTGGCTGTCAATATCAAGGGTTACATGGAGAACGCTCTCTAAATTTTTACGTGTCTCGCCGCCTTTTCCAATAAGTGCGCCGACTCTGTCGTTTGGTATTTTTACTTCCTGTGTCATAATAATTACATCTCGAAAAATTCTTCACCCACAATATTTCTGAAAATCGTGTGCGGATCATCCACGCTACATTTTTTTTCAAAAAAACGGTTGATGTTTGCAATGTCGCGAAACAAAAAGGCGTATGCCTTTGGGTGTTCCGGGGTTACTGCCTGTCCTATGTCGATAAGAATAAGACCGGACGGACCGGTTAGAATATTATATTCTGACAGGTCGCCGTGGACAAGTTTTGCTTTCTGGTAGAGGTCACGGATAAGGCCGATTGCTTCTTCATATGTTTTTTCCGGCGTTTCGGGCATTGCCTGCCGCAGCTGGGGGTAGGGTATACCGTTCTCTCCGAGAAATTCCATAATGAGGATGTTGCGGTCAAACACATACGGCGTCGGGCAGGGCAGCCCTGCTTCTTTTGCGCGGGAAAGGTTGCTGAACTCTTTCTTTGTCCATGCAAAAATGATGTCTTTATGTGTTCTTCTGATGTTTGAAAACCGGGGATCGCCAATGATATATTCGCTCATTGTGGTGAAATTCCCGGTTCGTATCCGGTATATTTTCACCGCGGCACCGATTTCTTCTCCGGTCTCTCCGGTTTTTCCTGCACGGAAAACGTTTGCTTCTTTTCCTGAGGAGATGGATCCGCCAAGCGAGGTGATGACCTTTTTATTCACCAGTTTATACAGTGCAAGGAGCGTTGTCTCGTCGAAGACCTCGTCTGTTACTTTCCGGGTGTCTTCGTCTTTTATTTTTACTCCGAGCGCGGCAAGACGACGGTCGAGTTCTTCGATACGGCCGGCATGCTCGGGGTGGTGGTCGAAAGCAGAGGGTCTGTTCGTTGCGTGATGCTGTTTTTTGGAGGACATGGCGGTGATGATGAATAGAGGATATAAGCAGGCTGCTTAGATCTGTTGAATATGTTTATTTTTATGAGGTATTAGTCTTTGGGATTTACGGGTGTTATTTTTTCTCTGAATCGTCCGATGAACTGTTCCTGTGAACTTTCCCCTTCTCCGACGGGGTCGATGTATCTGCCGGATGCGTCGAGTATGTATCCTTTTTTATGGTCCTGAAGCCATGTGGGGAGGAGTTCGCTGATTATTTCATGGCGGAGCCGGGGGTCGAGGATGGGGCAGAGGAGTTCGACGCGTTTGTGCAGGTTGCGGGGCATCATGTCGGGGCTGCCGATGAAGAGTTCAGGGTCTTTGTTGTTTTTGAAGTAAAATATCCGGGAGTGTTCGAGGAATCTGCCGACTACAGATATTACGGATATGTTTTCTGAGAGGTCGGGGACGCCGGGTCTGAGCATGCATATGCCGCGGATACAGAGTTCGATTTTGACGCCGGCTTGTGAGGCGGTGTAGAGGGCGTTGATTATGTCTTTGTCGGAGAGTGAGTTTAGTTTTAGGATGATGTGGCCTTTTTCGCTTTTTGTTTCACGGTTGATGCGGTCAAGGAGGCCGGTTGTCATGGTGTCGGGGCTTACGAGGAGCCGGGTGAAGGGGTGGTCGTTTTTTTCTCCGGAGAGGGTGGCGAAGAGTTTTTGAAGGTCACGGCAGATGTCTTTGTCGGCGGTGAAGAGTGAGAGGTCGGAGTAGATTGCAGCGGTTTTTGCGTTGTAGTTTCCGGTGGAGAGGGTTGCGTAGTATACGGGCAGTCCGTTTTCCTGACGGGTTACGAGGCAGCATTTTGCGTGTACTTTGAGGCCGGGGATTCCGTGGATGACTTTTACGCCGCTTTCACTGAGTTTTCTGGACCATGCGAAGTTGCGTTCTTCGTCGAAGCTTGCTTTGAGTTCGACGACGGCGGTTACTTTTTTGCCGTTGTTGGCTGCTTGTATGAGTGCGTCTGCTATGGGTGAGCGGGCGCCGAGGCGGTAGAGGGTCATGGATATTTCCTGTACGGCGGGGTCGTCTGCTGCGGCGGTGAGGAAGTTTATGAGAGTGTCGAAGGTTTGGTAGGGGGTGAAGAGGAGGCGGTCGCGGTCGGCTATTGCGGCGAAGATGTCGCCGTTTTTTTGCATGCCTTCGGGTGTTCCCGGGGTGAAGGGTTTGAACCGGTGTTCGGGGTGGTTTACGGGGAGGTCTTTCAGGTCGGCGTGGGCGAGCATTCCTTTTACGTCGTAGACGAGGGCGGGCGGGAGTGCGAGGGCTTCGACGAGGAGGGCGGTGTAGCCGAATGGCATGTCGATGGGGGTTTCAAGCCGGCTGGGCATGCGTTTTGCGAGTTCTTCGGGTGCGGCTTTGAGGGCTGCGATGATGTCGTCGGCGTCGTCGCCTTTGAGTTCCATGTCGGAGTCGCGGGTGAGGCGTATGGGGTATATTACGTAGATGTCTTCGTCGGGGAAGAGTGTTTCTGCGTGTTTTCTGAGGAGGTCTTCGGCGAGGAGGAAGGTGTCTTTTCGGTCTCCTACGGGGAGGAAGCGGCCGATGCGGTTTATTGTTTCCTGAATGGGGATTACGGCGCGGCCGCTGAGGGTTTCTACGAGGAGGGCGAAGCCGTGAAGGTAGTTTTCATGGCTGATGGCGGAGTAGCGGTCGCCGCGGAGGATGGTGAATTGGTCGTCTTTTATGAGGGTTTTAAGTTCTTTTTTTTCGGGGGGTGTGCAGTCGGACCAGTTTATGATGGTGATGCCGGCTGTTTCGAGTTCGGGGGTGAGCTGGAAGCGCCAGAGTTGTGAGGCGTACCGCATGAGGACGATGACCCGGGAGTAGATTTGTTCGAGGGGGGTTTCGGTGCCGATTTGTTCGGCGTATTCGCTTTTGTCGATTCCGGGGGAGCGCTGGTATTCAGGGACGCGGACCATGAAGAATTCGTCGAGGTTTGATGCGACGATTCCGAGGTAGTTTACGCGTTCAATGAGTGGGTTTGCGGGGTCGGCTGCTTCTTTTAGGATGCGTTCGTTGAATTTTATCCATGAGAGTTCACGGTTGAAGTACATGCCGCCTTTTTCGGAGAGGGCGGACATTTCTTTGAGTCTGAGTTTGTCTTTCTTTTTTTTGCTCATGGTTTTTTATTCCTTTTAGATGAGGTAGCAGTCGCCGGCGATGACGCGTTCGATTTCGCCGTTGTCACGGTGGACGAGGAGGGCGCCGTGTTCGTCGATGTCCATTGCTTCGCCGTCGAAGCCTTCGCGGGGGGTGCGTATGCGTACGCGGCGGTGGAGGGTGTGTGACATGCTTCTCCATTCACGGAGGATGGGTTCTGTTTCGCCTTTGAGGATCATCTGGTAGCGGCGTTCGAATTCTTTGAGGCAGAGGGCGAAGAATTTTGCGCGTTCTACGTCGTGGCCGAGTTCGTCGGAGAGGGAGGTGACGAGGTTGGAGATGGTTGGCATGGATTTTTCGATGTTTACGTTTACGTCGATGCCGATGCCGATGAGGCAGTATCGTATGTGGTTTTTGTCGGCGGAGAGTTCGAGGGTGGTGCCGGCAACTTTTTTGTCGCCGATGAAGACGTCGTTGGGCCATTGGATGAGGGTGCTGAGGCCGAATTGGTGCCGGATGGCTTTGGCGAGTGCGAGGGAGGCGGCTGCCATTACGATGAAGGTTTGTTCGATGTCGATTTTGGGCATGACGACGATGGTTGCCCAGATGCCGCCGGCGGGGCTCATCCAGACGCGGTTCATGCGGCCGAGGCCGTCGGTCTGCCGTTCTGCTATGAGGACGGTGCCGGGCTGGACTTCGCAGCCGACTTCGTGCATCATTTGCCGGGCGAGGGCGTTGGTTGAGGGGACTTCTTCGAAGTGGTGCATTTCCTGGCCGATGGTGTGGGTGGTGAGGTGTTGTTTTACTTCGTAGGGGAGGAGGAGCCAGGTGCGTTTGCGCAGCGCGTAGCCGGTTTTGGGGGAGGCGTCGATGACGTAGCCGACTTCACGGAGGAGGTTGACGTATTTCCAGACGGTTGTGCGTGAGATTCCCAGTTTTTCGCTGAGGGTTTCACCGGGGACGGGGGTGTTGAGGCCGGCTTCGTCTAAGATGCGCAGGAGGTCGAATATGGTGTGTGTCATGGTGGTCACTGCTCAGGTATTATATAGGAGTGTTTATGCCATGCAAGGAGATGAATTTTTCGGAAAAGTCAGGGTATTTTGAAAAGAGGTGTGCGGCGGTTATCTGCGGGTGGGTATGCCTGCTTCCCGGAGGATTTCGAGGACGATTTCTTTTATTTCGGTGTGGTCGGGATTTTCGGTTTCCCGGTTGAGTTTTTCTTCGCAGGCGCGTCTGATGTATTCCATGGATGAGATGCCGAGGTTTTCTGCGGCGGTGTCTATTTTGGTGCGCAGGGTGGGGGACATTTTTACGGTTGTC
>CAZAWD010000041.1:0-8201 GCA_964488725.1 uncultured Methanomicrobiales archaeon
TGTGGGCAAGCGCGGATAATGTGTAGTCCAGATGAGCAACGGTATCTATCCAGTAAAAGTAAAGCACCGCGTCCATATCAGACGGGCTCTCCAGTATGAGAGATTTGTGATAGAGATAATCCATCTCGGCATTATAATCTGTGCGTGGAGGTATCATAAGATATTGTTTGGCGTGTAAGCCAAAAAGAGTTTCAGTAGGAGGCCCTCAATTAACCTCTCCTGTATTACTGATACTCGATATAGGTCTGGGCTTCTTTAGGAAGGCCGCCTTTAAACCTCAGACTGATACCATCATAATACTCACGCGAATGAGGTGTCATGGTTGGATGAACAGATTTTCTGGCTGCAAAAAAATCATCCGGAGAAACAGCAGATGCACTTCGGCGAAGGGCAAGGATGGCGGCCTCGCGGCAAAGACTTTCAAGGTCGGCACCAACGTATCCGTCTGTTTCCGTTGCCAGACGGGTAATGAGATTTTCATACACACTGTCTTTGAAGAGAACCTCTTCTGCGGCGAAGGAGGAGTACAAAGCATCGCGCACCTCGACTGCCATAAGCGCCGGGTCGCGCGGGAGTTTGCGGGCAGCAGTTATGATCTGCTTTGCGGTAACGGATTTACGGCTGAGTTTATGTGCCAGTTTCCCGATATTTTCCAGGGAGAGACCGGCAAGAGCGGCGACCACCTCTTCCATCGCCGAACCTTCAACCGGCATTTTGCGGGTATGTACCTTCAGAATGGAAATGCGGTCATTTTGTGACGGAGAGGGGATATAGACCAGACGATCGAACCGGCCGCTTCTAAGAAGGGCAGGATCAATTATATCCGGGCGGTTGGATGCGGCAAGAATAACGACGTCGTTTAGCTCTTCAATTCCGTCCATCTCAGTTAAGATCTGGTTGAGAACATTTTCCATGGTCCGCCCGGCTTCATCACTCCCTCGCGCAGGTGTCAGGGAATCAATTTCATCAAAGAAAATAATCGACGGGGCAACCTGCCGTGCTTTCTTAAACATTTCACGAACGGCACGTTCGGACTCACCGACCCATTTCGAGAGAAGCTGGGGACCTTTTACAGCTATAAAATTTGCGCCGCTTTCATGGGCAACCGCTTTGGCAATGAGAGTTTTTCCGGTTCCCGGCGGCCCATACAGAAGAACACCTTTAGGAGGTCTGATACCAAGGGCTGTAAACCTGTCTTTATGAGTAAGCGGATAGGCTACTGATTCCTGTACGTCACGGAGGGCTTCAACACATCCACCCACATCAGTCCATGACGCGTCGGCGGCTTCCACAGATATTTCCCGCATGGCAGACGGAGTTATCTCACGGAGCGCCTGAATAAAGTCAGCCCTTGTTACCTCCAGTTTCTTTAATACATCTTCCGGTATTTTTTCATTGCTAAGTTGTTCCGCGTCAATCTGCCGCCGGAGTGCAAGAATGGCGGCTTCGCGTGCAAGAGAGGCAAGGTCGGCACCAACAAAACCCTTGGCAATGGATGAAAGCATTGCCAGCAGTTTTTCCTTTTCTGCTTCATACGCTGCAGTATCGGCATCAGTCACCTCCTTTTTGGCATGAAGGCGGGCGCTCCCTTCAAACGGCATGTTTCTCGTATGAATTTTTAATATCTCCAGACGATCGGTTTCGCCCGGAACACCAACCTCAATTTCACGATCAAAACGGCCGGGTCTTCGAAGCGCGGGGTCGATGGAATCCGGACGGTTGGTTGCACCGATGACAATGACCTGACCGCGTTCACTGATGCCGTCAAGCATCGTAAGCAGCTGGGCAACAACACGCCGCTCGACTTCTCCGGAAACGTCCTCGCGCCGCGGTGCAATGGAGTCAAGTTCATCAATAAAAATAATGGACGGTGCATTGTCTTCTGCCTCTTCAAAGATTTCTCTAAGTTTCTGTTCAGACTCACCATAATATTTGGAGATGATTTCAGGGCCTGCGATAGGATAAAAATTTGCACCGCTTTCACTGGCAACGGCTTTGGCAATTAATGTCTTGCCGGTCCCGGGCGGCCCGTAAAGAAGAACACCTTTTGGCGGTTCAACGCCCAGTGTTTCAAAAAGTTCAGGATGGCAGATAGGAAGTTCGATCATCTCACGAACGCGGCGAAGTTCAGATTTGAGGCCGCCGATATCTTCATAGGTTACTTTCTTGGCACCGTCAAATGAGGTGCTCTCATCGAGTTCATAATCTGTTTCACGGGAGATGAGACAGGCATTTTCCGGAACAATAGAGGCTATCTTAAATTCGATAACTGCATTTCCAATTGTATACGTCTTAACCGGCAGGATGTCGCCGACGGATATCGGATAGTTTACAAGCGAGGTCAGATCAAAATTATCATCGTTTAAGTAACTGTCCGGAATTTCCGGAGGGGGGATGAGAGTGATAACTGCGGCAGGAATCTGATTGTCGATTTTAGAGATGGTGACACGATCGCCCGGAGTAACGCCGGAATTTGCACGTGTATATTTATCAATACGGATTTTCTGCTGATCCCAGTCGCCGGCCAGCGCACGCCACACTTTTGCAACAGTTGAAGATTTCCCGGTAATGGTGATGATGTCGCCGGGGGTGACGCCCAGCGCCTGCATTGTTGCAGGATCAAGCCGCGCTTTTCCGCCGCCCTGGTCGGTGGGATACGCACTATCCACTTTGAGTGATATTTCCGGCATATGATATAATTATATCTTGAGAGAGTCTTAATAACATTCCCAAAGAAAGCAGACGGTTACTGACGGGAGGACACACCGGTTGCAGTAATCATGAACTCCCAGTTTTTTCCTTCCGGTTGAGATCGGTGTTTGAGGATGACGGCACGCCGGAATCCTTCATGTTTTTCGATAGAGAGAATTGCTTTTGAAATGTGAGACAGGGAGGTCCCCCCAAGCCCGCTTAAACGGTGACGGTCAATATCCATAAACACCTGATTGGTAATTATCGCCGGAATATCATACCGCTTGGCAATGCCAAGCAGAACCATCATCTGCTGTGAGAGCATCGATATGGCATCTTTCGTTTCAATCTGTTCAACCCTGTATAGAGCAGTTGCAGAGTCTACGATTATTAATGATGCGCGGCCGCTTTTAACCAATTTTTCAGCCTCGGAGATCATCTGACCCTGTTCAGCAAACGTGAGAGGTTCAAAGACGTAGATATTTTTAGCAAGTTCGTCGGTCTGAACACCGGCAATCTGACGGAACCTTTCGATGGAAAAACCCTCGGTATCAATAAAGATAACACCTTCGCCGCGGCGAAGGGTGTGAACTGCGATGACCAGACACAAAGTACTTTTTCCGCAGCCGGCTTCACCGACAAGCTGGGTTATCATGCGCGACTCAAGCCCGCCGCCGAGAAGGGTGTCAAGTCCGGCAGAACCGGTAGGAGTTTTCAGCAATGTTTCCATGCCTGCCCCTCAATAATCCGTTTCACATCTTTAACCGGTACGGAGGCGGCATCAGATATTTTAATACAGTCTTCGAACTCGGCTTTCCGTGAGTAAATAACGCCATCCATCGATCCGTGCTTGACAGAGGAAGTGTATATTTTTCCATTAATTTCAACACTTTCAGAAGTAAAACCGCGATCTGCAACGAAACGGTGTATCATCGGAGTGCAGCGGATACCAAGACTGCCGGTTTCACGCGCCAAAAACTTGGCAAGACGTTGTGAGTCGGAAGGCATGCATACAACCCGGATGAGATATCCGCTTCTTCCTTTTTTCATGATAATGGGGACAAGGGACGCGTCACGGGCACCTTCTTCGATAAGCCGGGCAAGTGTCCGGGTAAGAACCTCGCCGGAGACATCATCTACATTTGTTTCAAGAACGTCAACCGATCCTTCATTTCCGCCCGACTCCAGAAGATAGGCAGATAAAATATTCGGATGATCAGAGGGATCACGAGTTCCGGCACCGCGGCCAATGGCAAGAAGCCGGCCGGTTGTTGTTTCAGCAGGGTATGAAGCAGCAAACTCGGCGAGAAGAGCAGCACCGGTCGGCGTACACAGTTCTCCTTCAAATGATCCGGGCATAATTTCAAGGGAGGACTGTTTTAATATTTCGGCGGTCGCCGGAGCGGGGACCGGCATTATTCCATGCGAACAGGTGAGGGAGCCGAAACCCGTTGCAAGCGGCAGGACTGACACCGCGTCGGGATGCAGCGAGAGAAGGGCCGTGCATGAACCAAGTACATCTGCAATTGCATCGTCTGCACCGACTTCATGGAAGTGAACGTGATGGCTCTGATGAACGGTTTCTTCCGCCTTTAAAATCCGCAGGAATACTTTTTTCGCCAGAGCTTTGGCATCTTCGGGTGCGGGTGCTTTATCCAGAACGTCAAAAATATCTTCAATTGTCCGGTGGTCGTTGCCGGTATTGGTTCTAAGAGAAAGAGCAGGAATTCCTGCCCGCGTCGTTTCTAACAGAGACGGGGATGCAACATCTGATACAGCACAGAATACGAGATGCGTATCAGCGCCAAGTGACAGAAGCGAGGAGAGAATCATGTCACCGGCGGCACCAAAGCGGGGATCGAATATCAGCAGACGCATATGAGTTATGATATGGGTTCTCCCGGAGAATAAATATCATTATACGTCCATCGCAACTACTTATTAAATCTGAAGCACCAAACTAGATACAGCATATACGGAAAAACTGCATACCATGATAAAAACCGTTGAAATTTTATTCTCCGGCAAAGTTCAGAAAGTCGGATTTCGCGCATGTATAAGAAGTACAGCACAGGATCTCGGATTAACCGGGGAAGTTGAAAATCTCAGCGACGGGCGGGTTCGTGCATTAGTAACCGGAGAGGAAATACTAATTGATAAATTCCTGTCTCTGACCTATAGTTGTCCACGAGCCATTATTAAAAATATAGATGTAACGGACTTCGTTTCCACTGGTTTTTCAGAATTTATTATTAAGAGAGAATAAGAAATATGAAAATAGAAAAAACAATCTCCTATTTTTCTTCCGTGGGAAAGGAGAATACATATGACTGCGCTGAAATTGCAGTCAAACGTGCAAAAGAACTGAATCTTACTGATGTGGTTGTTGCAAGCTGTAGCGGATGGACGGCGCGCATTTTTCAGAAAGCATGTAAAGCGGAAAACATTCATCTGGTGGTGGTCACCCATGCAGTTGGATTTTCATCGCCCGGGATCTGGGAATTTGATGAGGAGTGCGCCCGTGAGCTAAGAGCAGACGGGGTAACTATGGTGACCGGCACCCATGCGCTTTCCGGACTTGAACGTGCGATATCCCGTAATCCGCGACTCGGCGGAGTCAGCCGTACAGAAGTTATTGCAGAAACACTGCGTCGGACCGTGTCGGTCGGGACAAAGGTTGCCGTTGAATGCGTGCTGATTGCAGCCGATAACGGAGCGATTCCTCTGACCCGGGATGTGGTGGCGGTCGGCGGAACGGAAGAGGGCGCGGATTCGGTGGTTGTTATTACGCCGGCACATACCGCATCCTTCTTTGATCTTCATATCAGAGAGTTCGTAGCGTTGCCGGGAGGTGTATAAGAATGGCAATGCAGTCATTGATAGAGGCCGTTCGGTCGCTGGTTACGATTCCGATTGTCTGGCTGAACGGTCTGTTCGCCTGTATGGCAATTCTTCTGAGTTATTACGTTTATCTGAACGGAGGAATTATTTTCGGGATAGTGACAGCAATCCTGCTTCTGCTGCTGTATCCATTCTTCCTTGCCGGAACATACGGAGTTATTCTTGACGGGAACAAAAAACGTGGCGCGTTTATGATTTATGCAAGGTATGGATATACCCGTTGTTTATTTCCGACAATTCTTATCGTGTTTTTAACATGGCTTTTGATGAATGTGCTGACATATATTCTTGCGCTGGCAGGTGTAAGTGCTGAACTTTCAGTTTATATCGGGATGTTTGTTGTTATCCCGATTGTTTTCTTCAGTTACTTCGCAGATATTACTGCCATTCGCCACAATCTCAGAATGGGACAGGCAATTAAAGACAGTACACGCAGGGTGATGGGAGGATCGCTTTCTATTACGGCATTTTATTTAATGAATGTTGCACTCTTCTTTACTGCATCATTTATTTTTTCAATGCTGTTTAGTGTCTTCGGGGCCGATAGTATCATGGCACTGACCCGGTTGAATGAAACACAACTGTTGTCTCTTATGCCGGACGAACTAATGGCACTGGTCATGACACCGGAAATTATCTGGGCAATGACTCTTGCACTTGCTGTTACCGCGCTCATATTTATGCCGCTGATAATCGCATATAAGGCGTTTTTCTTTAAACGCCTCTTAGTAATCCCGGTACCATCCGCACAACCAGCTGAAGATGCAGACGGCGAATATGATGAGAAAGGACGATGGTTCAAATATAAATAACCGGTAAGAAGGAACACGGCATATTTCTCACGCGCGTTTTGACATGAGATGGAGGATACGTGTGTTTGAACAGGTGCGTGTGTGCTAACATGTAGCACGCAAAACGCACGTATACACCTTAAAATAAAAGATCAGACAATCAGAATATATTTTACAGATCGGGCTGATTATTTTCGGCAAATTCATTTTCAAGAGATAGATTTTATACCTCTAAATTCCAACATTAATTGTCACAACGCGGCAGAGAAAAAAAAATCTCACCGCCTATGGCAGGAAACAAACCATGTCGAAGGTAAATCCGTTTGAAATGGCCCAGCAGCAGCTTCAGGACTGTGCAAAAATCCTTAAGCTTGATCAGGGCGTTGTTGATATCCTCATGCAGCCGCAGAGGCAGATTCAGGTATCCATCCCGGTGAAGATGGACGACGGAACTACCAAGGTGTTTCAGGGATTCCGTGTGCAGTACAACAATGCACTTGGTCCGTATAAGGGAGGAATCAGATACCACCCCGGAGAGACTATCGACACCGTCCGTGCACTTTCAGCATGGATGACGTGGAAATGTTCTGTCCTTGGTCTTCCCCTCGGCGGAGGAAAGGGCGGTATCATCTGCAATCCGAAAGCGATGTCAAAGGGCGAACTTGAACGTCTGAGCCGCGGGTATATCCGTGCACTCTGGCAGAATCTCGGTCCTGACACTGATGTTCCGGCGCCGGATGTATACACCGACGGGCAGATCATGGCATGGATGATGGATGAATACTCCACAATCCACGCAAAGAACCAGTTTGGTGTCTTAACCGGCAAACCGCTCGTCATCGGCGGGTCACTCGGACGCGGCGATGCAACAGCAAGAGGCGGACTCTTTACACTCCGTGAAGCTGCAAAGAAACTTAACCTCAATCTGAAAGGTGCAAAAGTTGCAATCCTTGGATTCGGTAACGCAGGAAGTTTTGCGGCAACTCTTACCCAGGAAATGTTTGGATGTGTTGTTGTAGCTGTTACCGATTCAAAAGGCGGCATCTATGAACCAGCCGGACTTGACATCAAAGCAGTCTATGATCATAAGAAAACAACCAAGTCGGTTACCGGATACAAAGGTCTTAAGACGCTTACCAATGATGATGTAATGGCCCTTCCGGTTGATATTATCATTGCAGCAGCACCGGATGAGGGAGCAATCAATGAAACCGTTGCACCGACCGTAAAAGCAAAAGTCATCTGTGAACTTGCAAACGGCCCGACGACCCCCGAAGCAGATGCAATTCTCTATAAGAACGGCGTCCATGTCATTCCCGACTTCCTCTGCAACGCAGGCGGAGTGACGGTTTCCTACTATGAAATGGTCCAGAACATGTACATGCACTACTGGACATTAGATGATGTCTATACCAAACTTGACGCAGCAATGACAAGCGCATACGCAAATGTCTATGAAGCAGCGCAGAAATATAAAATCAACATGCGCCAGGCAGCGTACGTTGTTGCAGTTTCACGTGTTGTCGAAGCAATGAAGATACGCGGCTGGGTCTGAACCTGCTGAAAATAT
Source organism: uncultured Methanomicrobiales archaeon (assembly GCA_964488725.1). GTDB lineage: Archaea > Halobacteriota > Methanomicrobia > Methanomicrobiales > Methanocorpusculaceae > Methanocorpusculum. Next base: position 7,954 of record CAZAWD010000041.1, read on the forward strand.
ATACCTTCAATCACATCATTTTTTAATGACAGACACAATATTCAAAGAGTTTTCGTGTATCATCCATTCATATGCCATGCATATACAGGACGGTGTTTTTTAAGGGCGTCAAAAGAACACATCCAAGTATCATGATTTATATGTTGTCAGGTAAATAATATAATTGCAGTTAGCAGGCAGAATGCGGTTTTATTCTTTTTCCCGCATATGTATAGGAAAAAACGTGTTGGTGAGTTTCGCGGTTTGTT
>CAZAWD010000042.1:0-8187 GCA_964488725.1 uncultured Methanomicrobiales archaeon
GGAACAGGCGCGAGGTATCACCATCGATGCATCCAACGTCTCCATGGTCCACCAGTACAACGGGAAAGAGTTCCTTATCAATATGATTGATACCCCGGGTCACGTGGTCTTTGGTGGAGATGTTACCCGTGCCATGCGTGCTGTTGACGGCGCTGTTGTTGTCGTTGATGCAGTTGAAGGTCCGATGCCCCAGACTGAGACCGTTCTTCGTCAGGCACTCAAAGAAGGTGTTCACCCGGTTCTCTTTATCAACAAGGTTGACCGGCTGATTAACGAACTGAAAGTTAACCCGCAGGATATGATGATCCGCCTCGGCAAAGTCATTGATAAAGTCAACAAACTTATCAAAGGCATGAACGAGGAGCTTTACAACACCGGCGGCTGGAAACTTGATGCAATGAAAGGAAACGTTGCATTCGGTTCTGCTCTCTACAACTGGGCAATTTCAATTCCTTACATGAAAAAATCCGGTGTTACTCTTCAGACCATTATTGACAAGTGTAATGCGGGCGATGCAAAATACCTTGCAAAGGCTTCCCCGCTTCACGCAGTTCTTCTCGATATGGTTGTTGAGTTCCTGCCGAACCCGCTTCAGGCACAGGGCCGCAGATGCCATATCATCTGGCATGGCGATACAAGCTCGGTTGTCGGAAAGGCAATGTATGCCTGTGATCCGAACGGACCGGTTGCCATGATGGTTACCGATATCTCGTTCGATAAACATGCTGGCGAAGTTGCAACCGGTCGTCTCTTCTCCGGAACACTTACCCGTGGTCAGGAGTTATACATCACCGGCACTGCCGGTAAACCGAACAGACTTCAGCAGGTTGGTATCTTCATGGGCCCGACCCGTGTTGATGTTGAAAAAATTGTTGCAGGAAACATTGCAGCAGTTACCGGTCTGAATGATGCCATTGTCGGATCAACCGTTACGTCCCTGAAAGAGATGACGCCGTTTGAATCCTTACAGCACTACTCCGAACCGGTCATGACCGTTGCAGTTGAGGCAAAGAACACCAAAGATCTTCCAAAGCTTATCGAGGTCCTTCACCAGGTTGCAAAAGAAGATCCGACTGTTCGCGTCAACATCAATGAAGAAACCGGTGAACACCTTATCGCAGGTATGGGTGAACTTCATCTTGAGGTCGTTACCGGCCGTATTAAGAGAGATAAGGGTGTTGAAATCGTTACGTCCCCGCCAATTGTTGTCTATCGTGAAACCGTTTCCCAACCATTAGAGGGAACAGTTGAAGGTAAATCTCCCAACAGACATAACAGATTCTTCTTATCTGTTGAACCGATGCCGGAGGGAATTCTTCATGCAATTCAGTCAAACGAGGTTACCATGAATATGGATAACATTGCCCGCCGTGATGCACTGGTAGCGCTTGGACTGGATAAGGATGAAGCCAAATCCGTTAAGGATATCTATGGTACCAACATGTTCCTTGATTGTACAAAAGGTATCCAGTATCTTAATGAGACAATGGAACTGGTAATTGATGGTATTCATGAGGCGCTTGACGGCGGCCCTCTTGCCGATGAGCAGGTTCAGAACGTCTTAATCAGACTCCACGATGTCAAGCTCCATGAAGATGCAATTCACCGTGGTCCGGGACAGGTTATTCCGGCTGTCCGTGGTGGTCTGAAAGCCGCGTTGCTGATGGCAGGAGATACCCTCTTGGAGCCGATGCAGAACATCCAGATTTCTGTTCCGCAGGATCAGATGGGCGCTGCGATTTCACAGATTCAGGGCAGACGCGGTATGCTGTCTACGACTGAGTCAGAAGGCGATCAGATCGTTGTTAACGGAACCGCACCTGTTGCAGAGTTGTTTGGTTTTGCCGGAGATGTTCGTTCGGCAACCGAAGGACGCGCAATGTGGTCCACTTCGTTTGCAGGCTTCTCACCAATTCCGCAGAATATGCTCGGAGAGGTTGTGAAGAGTATCCGTAAACGTAAGGGTCTGAAGGAAGAAATTCCAACGCCGAAAGATTACCTCGAGTAATCTTTTTTTCTTATTCCTACTTTTCAAAACCCACCCTCTTGGGTTTTTTATGACGGATATTTTTTTGAAGCATTGCCATCCAAAAGGAAAATACTATTTAGTTCTCACTCCCATTCATATGTTATCACTATACGTGGTGAACATATGGAATTTAATGGTGTTATTATCGAAGATACCTACGCTGAAGGTTTCCCGGTCTGGGCGGCCCGCGTAATTATCACTGCAGTAACGAAAGAGTGGGCATACAAAGCAGCAACCGAAGCAACCGGATTTGCAACGTCAACGATCGGCTGTCCCTGTGAAGCTGGAATTGAAAAGTTCCTTCCTCCTTCAGAGACTCCTGACCACCGTCCGGGTTTTGCAATTCTTATCTGCTGCGGAAAGAAAGCACTCAAAGAGCAGGTTTTAGAGCGTGTCTCCGAGTGTATTCTGACTGCACCGACAACTGCTGTTTTCAACGGCCATGCCGGCGAGGAGGAAATTATTCCAATTAAGCTTCACTTCTTCGGCGACAAGTTTGAGAAGAAAGTTGAGGTTGGCGGAATTCAGTGCTGGTCTATCCCAATCATGGGTGGAGACTTTATTGTTGAAGAAGAAATTGGTGCAATCAAAGGTGTTGCCGGTGGAAACTTCCTGATTCTCGGTGATTCCCAGATGTCTGCACTTGTTGCAGCAGAAGCAGCGGTTGATGCAATCAGGGGCGTTCCCGGAACAATCACGCCGTTCCCGGGAGGAGTTGTTTCTTCCGGTTCCAAGGTCGGCTCTCACAGCTACAAGTTTATGAACGCATCCACCAACGAAAAGTTCTGCCCGACTATCCGCGCAGAAGTCCTTGCAAAAGGAATGGAGACTGAGATTCCCGAGGGAGTCAAAGCAGTCTATGAGATTGTAATTGATGGTGTTTCCGAAGCAGCTGTTAAAGATGCTATGAAAGCAGGTGTTCAGGCAGCATGCAGAGTCCCGGGTGTCATGAAGATTACCGCAGGTAACTATGGCGGAAACCTCGGTCCGTTCAAGTTCTATCTGAAGGACTGCATCTAACCCCGCCCTCACTTTTTTATAATCAGATACATAATTTTCCTGATTACAGGATGGCTAACTTCTGTTAAAAAAAGGAAAGTTACTCGTAGAGCTGGCACTCGTCAATTTTTTTGTATGAGACGAGTTCAGCATCTGCGAAATGAATTGCAATCTCACGTGCTGCACTTTCCGGTGCATCTGATGCGTGAATTACATTCTTTCCAATAGACAGAGCATAATCTCCACGGACTGTTCCGGGGTTTGCCTCTGCCGGATTCGTTGCACCGTTCATCTTCCGGACCGTTGCAATAACATTCTCGCCTTCAAGGACGAAACGGAACACTGGTCCGCTGGTAATGTATGCTTTCATTCCCGGATAAAACGGTTTTGCAAGGTGCTCTGCATAGTGCTGGTCAACAACCGCTTCGGAAAGGACGCCGAACTTTGCAGCGGCAATCTTGAACCCTTTCTTCTCAAAGCGGGAGAGAATCTCCCCGACCAGTCCGCGCTGGACACCGTCGGGTTTGATCATCACAAAGGTACGTTCCATTTCAGCTTACTCCTTACCGCGTGCCTTACGGCCTGCTGCCGTCCAGGCAACACGTCTGGGGAGTCTGCCGAGCTTATAGTTGCTCTGGCATTTTGACGAGCAGAAATAGAAAACTGCACCATCTTTTCTTACAAAGAGCTTTCCCGTTCCCGGTTCAAGCTGCTTTCCACAGTAGCTGCAGGTATATGTATCAACCATCTTTGCTCACCGTCTTGAAAGTTTCTTTGCTTCACGTTCAGTCTCAAGGAGCATCAGGATATCACCCTCACGAATCGGGCCGAACGTGTTGCGGGTAATAATACGCCCCTTGTTTGGGCCATCAAGGACACGGCATTTAATCTGGGCTGCCTCACCGTGCATACCAGTAAGGCCGATGACCTCAATAACTTCTGCCGGCGTTGCATCATCTGGCATGGAATTATCCTCTCAGTGCCTTGATCTGGTTTGCAAGATCTTCAACGATTTCCTTGCCTTTACCGACTTTAACGATGGCGACCGCAGTACATCCGACTTCAAGACCGCATGCAGCTCCGATATCTGCCTGTTTGTTAATGAAAATAAACGGAATCTCTTTTTCGTCTGCGAGACCGGGGATGTGCATTACAATCTCTTCCGGAGTCACATCTGCACCAATTAATACAAGTGCTGCAGTTCCGCGCTCTACGGCCTTTGTTGCCTCGTTTGCGCCTTTCTTAATCTTTCCGGTGTCACGTGCAAGCTCTAATGCTTCAAGTGCTTTGTTCTGAAGTTCTTCTGAAACTTCAAACATCTGGTAAATCTTTGCCATATATAATCACTTCACTCGAGAGGATTGCTCCTCTGTCATCACTCATCAGCGGCTATGCGGTAGTAGTCAAAACACTTTCAGGAATGGTTCCTTTCTATGCTCACCCAATAACATAAGTAACCGTTGCTGGCGTAACTATATTTATGAGCGTGAATCATGCTTAAAGGTATGGGTTCGCCTCTCCCCTTCACCGACCCTCATGGGGAAATTTCCTACAGACTCTGATACGCCATGCAAGCCTGAAAATTGACACACCCATCACAAACACATCCCATCTGCGTACATTTGTCTTTGCACCCTGAGTCCATATAACCGGCATCTCCTCAATCGAATATCCGGCCCGCGCCGCAATCGCCAGAACTTCTGCATCCCACATCCACCCGTGTGAAGAAACATAGGGGAGAATCTTCAGCAGCTGTCCGGTTGAAAAACCTTTAAACCCGCATTGATGATCGTGAATTCTGCTTCCGAGAAGAACCTGTACCATCCGGTTAAACACTCTGCTTGAGAGTTCACGATTTTCCGACCGTATCACCTCACTTTCTGCCAGCATTCGTGAGCCGATGACAATATCGGTTCCTGCCTGAATTTTATGTACCAGACCTTCGAGGTGTTTCAGATCCGTTGAGAGGTCCACATCAAAGAAGCAAAAGATATCACCGCGTGCCCTGTATGCCGCATCTGAAATTGCCCTTCCCTTCCCCCTCCTCGCATCTCCGTGATCTGCATATATTCGGGAATCAGAAGCTGCCAACTGCCGCGCGGCAGCCGCACAGCTCTCATCCCCGCCGTCTTCCATAATAATAATCTCAAACGGAATATTCAGCGCCTCAGCTGCTTCTATGGTTTTTGGAACCGCATTGCACAGACCATCAGCATCATTATAAACCGGAATGGCAATTGTCAGCAGAGGGGCATGAGTGTCCATAACATGTGAATACAAATTGTCAGCTTCTCTGATAAATACTCACCCCATCTGTATGAAAAACCTCAGTCAGTCCCGTTGACGGCAGAGACACATTGTAGGTATCCCGTTCAACCTCTCCGACAAAGAGATACGTCACATTATACTTCTTCATCAGCTCATCACATAGCAGAGAATTTTCGTATATATTCCGCACATCTGCAGATACCGTCATTACATCATCCGCCCCCGACCTCCATCCGTACTCATGCCCGATCCACCCCACGGGCGTTGAAAGACCGGTCATTGCCGACACGCGCGAGGAATACGTATATGACGATCCCACTGCTTCAACTATGAGGTCATCGGGTGCTGCATGCTCTTTGAGATACTGAATTCCGGCATAATCCGCCGGATGTTCCGTTTTCATCCACGCTGTCCCGTCCAGTGTCCCTCCGCCGTATCCGGGATTAATCCCGAAACAAATCACCAGCACGAGAATAACTGCGTATATACCCGCCGCCATTTTCCAACCGCGCCCGGCCGTAACGGAGGTAAACAGGTTCCGGCACCACCTTCCGACCATCAGCAAAGCTGAAGTTCCGAGAATGAACCAGCATGCAAATCCGAATTTAAAAACGGTGTTCATCCGGTAATACGTCTCTCCCATGTAATCTTTCAGATAGAATATCTCCATGAACATCAAAATTACCAGACCTGTCATTGCAAGAACCGTTTCCGCCCGTTTTTCTTTTTTAACGAGAAGCAGCAGGAAACAAAACAGCGCGACGCCCAGACTGCCGTATCCAAATACAAACGCTACAATGGGAACTGCAGCGAACAATGGATATTTTTTAAGAGATGTGAGCCCGTCAAGAAAAACAATTGCCAGAAAAATTCCCCACACTCCCAGAAACTCAATCAGAGCGGACGGGGTCGTCACCAGATAAAATCCCTGTACACTTGACCCTCCGGCCCCCAGCATTTCCAGGAGGAAATAACCGTATGAGGCAAGCGACAGAACCGGTACAAGTGCAAACGGCAAAATCGTTCTAAATGAAAACCTCTGCTCCTCTTTTATCCAGACAATGAAAGCAATTGCCAGATACAGCACTGCATAAATCATTACGTCCCACGAGTTCATCGCCGGCATCGTTCCAAGGGACAGCGCCATGAGAACAGCAAGCAGATATTTTCCGTAGGTCTCCAGTTCCCTCCAGCGCGTCAGCATTACCAGAAGAAGGCATATGAAAAATAACTGGTTAAAACATCCGAGTACATGTGCATGCGGATCACCCCACAGAAATGAAAAGAGCGGATACTCATTGATAGTTGTTCCCGCACCGATAACCCGGGTTGAATCCCACCATGCCCCCATTAGATTTTTACCGCTGATAAAATTAATAATGAGTGCGATGTTTGGCAGAATCAGAACCAGAAGAGGTATCCATGCGTAGCGGCGTTTTAGTATGAGCCGCCCGATAGAGTATGCTGCTGTTGCTGCCAGTCCGAAGACCACCGGCAGCATGAGATTGAAAACAACCGTGCTTTCGCCCAGCGCAATAATCCCCAAAACGCCCATCATCCAATGTCCGAGATAATAGTAAACAGAAAGTGCGGCGCCGCCAAACCACGGGTCTGCCGGTGTAACAACCGGATTATTCATGATGCCGGAAAGAAATGCAGCATCCATAAATTTTTCGCCGCTGACAATAATACCGGGGTTTGAAAACCTGACAATAAGCATAAAGAAAAATCCGGCGAGGAACACCACGTCAAAAACAATGTGTTCTTTTATGGCGGCACGGCTGTACTGTTTTTTCCAGAGCGCAAAAATAAACAGTACGCCAAACGGTATAAGTGCCAGTTGTACCGGGATATGAATAATGCCAAGATACCATGAAAAAAATATCAAAAGAAGGATACCTGCCGGATATCCCATCCCGTATGCAACGTCTTTCAATGCCGGTTTCAGATACGGGTAAATAGATAGCTGGCAGAATTTAATTGCCAGTAACAGCAGGATAACTGTTATAATCTGTCCTTCAACGGTTGCCATGCTCTTCTGTCAGGGTTTTTCTATCTTCTTTAAACAGTCTTTTCATGAGTGATACCGACCACCCTCCGAAATAGTATAGAGAAATGATTCCCCCGATAAGCGTCACCCCATTTTTAATCAGATGGTCAACGACTGCTACCAGTGTTGCGGTTGCCGCAGGAATACCGCCTATCTGAAATACTACTACCAGTGCCAGTTCATAGGTTCCGATTCCGCCCGGGGTAATCGGAACGGCTTTTACGAGATTTCCGATGACGATAGCAAGCAGTACCAGCATGAACGGGATCTCAATTCCAAACATTATGGATACGATGTAGCAGATGCAGACATCCATCATCCAGATAATGATGGATGTTCCGGAGAGCAGACCGAGTGCCGCAGGAGTTGAAGATACCGTTCTAAACTGCGCAAAAATTTCGAGAATTTTTCTGATGATTTTATTCTCCGCATGCAAGCGCCGGGAGAGCAGAATGACAACAATACCTATTGCTCCGCAGGCAAGAACAAACACAATCAGCCAGATGAACCAGGTATACTCCGCAGGTATGAGTGAAACCAGAAAGGGCAGTGAGCACAGACCGAGCAGTGCGATAATAAGAATGTCATAAACCCGCTCAACAATCAGTGAGGTAAATCCATTGGTATACGGCGTCTGCTTTTCATGCCTGAGGATAAACATCCGGACAAAATCTCCCAGGCGCGCCGGGACGATAATGTTGGCTGTTTGTGAGACATAAATACAGGCAGTGGAAAACAAGAGTTTAACTTTTGTATCCAGCCGCGACAGGATTTCTTTATATCTGTATCCGCGCAGGAACCATGCACCGATACAGATGGCAACAGCAAGGACCAGCCAGCC
>CAZAWD010000043.1:0-8166 GCA_964488725.1 uncultured Methanomicrobiales archaeon
TTGCGTTCAGAAAACCCATCCGGTAAATCCAGTACACCAGGGGAATCGGCGCACAACCGAATACAGATGGAAGAATCCGTGCTATCAGATCCGACGATCCAAAGAGCGAAAACATCCCGGCAGTAACATAATACAGGAACGGACCGTGATACACCGGATCATATTCATAATATCCGGTGGTCATAAGCCGATACGAAAACCATGCATGAATCGACTCGTCGTGATGGAACAGTTTCAGATCAAGAAAACAGAACCGAATGACAATTGCAAGTATCAGAATAGCGAGAAAAACATGCTCGACACGAACATGGCTTTTGATATACGCCAGAAGAGGATGCATTATAACAGTATTAGTCGGCTGAGATTAAGAAGACTGAGGGTATGAACCGGCCAAAAACCGTGCCTCATGACAAAAAGAGATCCCCGCGGAATATTCCGCGGCGGATATTTTCTGTATTCTGAATTTAGTTTTCGAGAACAATCTCGATGCTGATATCTTTTGGAACCTGAATCCGCATAAGCTGACGCAGTGCACGTTCATCGGCATCAAGGTCGATTAAACGTTTGTGCACACGCATCTGCCAGCGGTCCCATGTAGCCGTACCTTCTCCACCCGGAGATTTTCTGATAGGGACAATAAGTCTCTTGGTAGGCAGCGGGATAGGCCCAGCCATATTTACACCGGTACGCTCTGCAATCTCACGGATACGGGTACAAACCGTCTCCACTTTCTCATAATCCGTCCCTGTAAGGCGTATTCTGGCTTTCTGCATTTTTTATTCACCCAAAAAAATTCGTGTGAGAATGAGATTATCTCATCTGTTTTGCTTTAACAGACAGGACAAGACCTGCTGCAACGGTCATACCCATATCACGGACTGCGAATCTTCCAAGCTGCGGGAATTCTTTTGCAGTCTCGATAACGAGCGGGCGGGTCGGGGTGATGGTGCAGATTGCTGCATCGCCGGCCTTCAGGAATGCCGGGTTTTCTTCTTTAACCTGTCCGGAACGCGGGTCGAGTTTCTTGTTCAGTTCAGTGAACATACATGCAGTCTGGGACGTGTGGCAGTGGAAAACCGGAGTGTATCCGACTGACAGAACGGACGGGTGCTGAAGGACAACAACCTGTGCGGTAAACTCTTCGGCAACGGTCGGCGGGTTCTCGATCGGACCACAGACATCGCCACGACGGACGTCGTTCTTTGCAATACCACGGACGTTGAAACCAACGTTGTCACCGGGCACTGCCTGGAGCATCTCTTCGTGGTGCTCTTCAATGGTTTTAACCTCACCAGTGACGTTGGCCGGCATGAATGAGACTTTCTGTCCTTTCTTCATGACACCGGTCTCAACACGACCTACCGGGACAGTTCCGACACCGGAGATGGTGTAGACATCCTGAATCGGGAGTCTGAGCGGCTTGTCAGTCGGCATCTCAGGAAGAACAAAGGTGTCGAGTGCTGCAAGAAGTGTCGGGCCCTTGTACCACGGAGTGTTCGGGGATGCAACCTTGAAGTTGTCACCAACAAATGCGCTGATTGGGATGAAGGGGGTTGCGGCCGGTTTGAAACCAACAGATGCAATGAGCTTGGACATCTTGTCTTTTGCTTCGTTGAACTTCTCTTCAGAGTACTGGACAGCGTCCATCTTGTTGATTGCAACGATGATCTGGTTAATACCAAGGGTCTTGGAAAGGAAAACGTGCTCTTTGGTCTGATCCATCGGGCCTTCCGTTCCGGAAACAACGATAATTGCTGCATCAGCCTGGGATGCACCGGTGATCATGTTCTTAACGAAGTCACGGTGACCTGGGCAGTCAACGACGGTAAAATTGTATTTCGGAGTCTCGAATTTCTTGTGGGCGATATCAATAGTAATACCACGCTCACGCTCTTCTTTGAGTGAGTCCATTACCCAGGCAAACTCGAATGAGCCCTTACCTTTGGATTCTGCTTCTTTCTTGTATGCATCAAGAACATGCTGCTGTACAACGCCGGTCTCGAAAAGGATACGACCGACTGTGGTTGACTTACCGTGGTCAATGTGACCGATAACGGCAAGGTTCATGTGGGGCTTTTCTGCTGCCATTGATAATCTTCTCCACTTTGACTCATTGAAGGGACGCAAACATCAGTTCACGTTGCCAGCTTCAACACGAGTGTAAACAGATTCGCATTACAAGTATATATATTAATCCTAATTGTATCCGGATCATCAAATGCCGATGAAAGAAAATATCCTGCCGGGACGAGATAAGATGTCAAACCAAACAAAAATTACTGACACCCCGATATAGCGCGCAAATAGAGAACCAAAAAATCAACATATAACTTAGAGCTGCGCATTACTCCTCACGTACTCACAGCAAAAATAAAAAATGAAGAGTGGTATCAGTGTTCAAAATTTCTGATAACATTTACCATTTCAATCGCACCGACAGCAGCATCAAATCCTTTGTTTCCAACTTTGGAACCGGCCCGCTCAATTGCCTGTTCGAGATTATCAGTGGTCAGAACACCAAACATAACCGGAAGCCCAAACGTCAATGACACCGCAGCAATTCCTTTCGTAACTTCATTACAGACATAGTCATAATGATCCGTTGAGCCGCGAATAACGGCGCCCAGACATAGTACCGCATCATACTTTCCGGACGATGCCATCTTCGATGCAAGCAGAGGAATCTCAAACGCACCCGGGACCCAGACCAGATCCACGTTTTCATCTAAGACATTATGACGGCGGAGGGCGTCCTCGGCACCGCCGATAAGTTTCGATACGATAAATTCATTGAACCGGCTTGCAACAATGCCGATTCTCATTGAGTCTGATACAAGTTTTCCTTCAAATATATTCATGCATATTCCTCCGGTTTTTGAGCTGCACACATGCCGACCGTGCAGCGTTTCTGGTCTACGCGATACTTCTGTATTGCCGCAATTGTGGTAAAGACCAGTTTTCGTTCCTCGGCGAGACGGATAAGTTCAGGCGTGCGCATCATGGTGCCGTCTTCGGCCATGATCTCACAGCAGAGTCCGACCGGCGTGAGCCCGGCAATTTTCATCAGATCAACGGTGGCTTCCGTATGGCCGTCGCGTTCCAGCACGCCGCCGTTTTTTGCCCGAAGCGGAAACATATGCCCGGGCCTGCGGAACTCATCCGGCGCGGCGGCAGCGGCGGCTGCCATACGGGCCGTAACTCCGCGTTCAACTGCAGATATGCCGGTTGTTGTGGAGATATGGTCGATGGAGACGGTAAATGCGGTCTCATGGTTGTCGGTGTTTTTGGCGACCATCGGCGGCAATGAAAGGGCGTCTGCCACCGCCCCTTCCATGGGCATACAGATAAGGCCTCTTCCGACGCTTGCCATGAGATTGACATTTGCCGTTGTGGCAAACTCTGCCGCGCAGATAAAGTCGCCTTCATTTTCACGTGACTCATCATCGGTTACGATGATAACCTCGCCCCTGCAAAGAGCAGCGGCCGCCTCTTCAACAGAACTGAACTGAAACATATTAAAATCCTCTCCCGCGCAGATACTCTTCGGTCATAATACACGGATTCTCCCGACCTACATTTCGCCGGCTGACAAACCGTTCAACATATTTTCCGATGATATCGGTTTCGATGTTGACAATGTCGCCTGTTTTTTTGCCGAGCAGGGTGGTGGATCGGCCGGTATGGGGAATCACCGAGACACGGAATGAACCGGCGGTGAGTGCGGCAACGGTCAGGCTTATGCCGTCGACGGCAACCGACCCCTTTTCGATAATGTTTGCCATGAGTACGGCATCACAGGAAAACTCCATGATAACCGCATTCTCATCACGGCGCACGGCGCTGATAACGGCAGTGCCGTCAACATGTCCCGTTACGATATGTCCGCCGAATCTGGCAGACGATGACAGGGCACGTTCCAGATTTACCCGGGACCCGGCTGATAATGCGCCAAGCGACGTGCGGTCCAGCGTCTCCGGCGTGGCGTCCGTCTCAAAGGTATGTCCGTTTATTTTGGAGACCGTCAGACAGACACCGTTGACAGCCACACTGTCGCCTATGCCGAGGTCGGAGAATAATACCGAGCCGCGAAGAGACAGGGTAGCAGAGCGGGCACCGCGGTGAATTGAGACAACGTCACCGATTTCTTCAATGATTCCGGTGAACATCTTCACCCTCACAACCCGTTTTTGTCATACCTACTTATTAGTGGTCATTGTATTAAACGTTGTTTGTTATGGATTGATACTCAAAAATGGATGATTTAGGGGGGGGAGGCTCATGCACCGACGAACGGGCTGATAATGAAGTTCCAGAGGTTGCTGAAACCGGTGAGCAGGATCTCTTTCATCATCTCCACATCCACGCCGAGCAGCGGCGTCAGGAAGATGAAGAAACAGACGGTTGCAATCGTGCTGCCGATATTTGCCGCCGCTGCTACGAGCAGGATCCGAAACAGCGGTACAGAAAACATCTGGCCGATGGATTCTGCCTTTGATATCGCCTTGAAGTCTCCGGCGGTCGGCGGGCGCATCTTTGCTTCCACAATTGCCGCAAACCAGCCGCAGGCAAGGAACGGGTTCAGTGAGGTCATCCATGCAAGCGCTGCGGCGGTCGCCGCTGAGAACGGATGGCCGCGGGCAAGCAGGGTTGCAATACCTGCCAGCACCCCGTTTAAAACCACCCAGTAGATAATTGCCCAGACAAGCAACTCTGTTGCGCCTGAAAATGCAATTGCCAGAATAATCACCGCAAACAGAGCGATAAACACGCCGCCGATAATTTTGCCCCACGGGTATTTTTTCGGCAGGGAGTTTAACGCGGCAAGCGGCGGGAGCGTCTCGGGATGTTCACGGTAGCGGGTAATTCCCGGCACATGCCCGGCACCCACGACGACAACGGCCCGTTCAAACGGGCTGTGTTCCAGTCCGATAACCCCGTGGGCAAGGTAGGCGTCCCGTTCATCAATGAGCGCGCGGGCACCTGCCGGTGAGAAATTATGAAACTCTTCAAGGGCCAGTTCAATCATGTCCGCGTTGGTCAGGGAATCAACAGTCTCCGCATTCAGTTCTTCTCCTTCATCGCCGCCGCCGGCAACCGAGCGGATAAGCACCCAGATGAGTTTTATCTTCTCAAAAAATTTCATGCTGCCCCAGAACCGGGCAAGCGTGGTGTTGATGTTGCGGTCAATGAGCATGATACGGATGTTGCGTTCCTCGGCCAGACGGATAGCTTCTTTCATCTCCGCACCGGGTTCAACGCCAACGTTCATGCCGATTTTGCGCTGGACGTATGCCAGAATCCACTGAACCAGCATGATAGTGAAGTTGCCTTTCAGCAGATTCTTGACCTCGGGCGTCTGCTCCGGGGTGTCGGCGGCGACAATGCCTGCTTTTTCATCCTCTTCCTCTTTCATCTGCTGCTTAAGTGCGGCAAATCGTCCGGGGTCGAGTTCTATTGCAATGACATCGGGCGCTGCGGTGTCCACTGCTTCACGGACTTCGGCGATGCTTTTCTGCGAAACGTGGGCGGTTCCGACAATGGTTATTTCCGTCATATGGTTATTTCCAGAGGTGTGTTCCCCGGCTGTCAATTACCGCGCGGGTCTGGGGAACACTGATGTGCTTTTGATATTGACCCTTTGTTGCAAAAAACTCTCTGTCTTCACCATCACGGCGGGCAAGAAGTGCGTCAGCAACCGATTCGCTGTCGGGCGCTGCATCTCCTCCGACAGCGGGACACTCCGAGATGAGAAGATGGGGGCCGTCCAGCATGAAGGGGTAGGTCCGGCAGATATGCGGGCGGGATGCATAGACGCTGCACCGGTTGTTCTGTAAAAAAATACAGTTGCCGTCCGGCCCGCGGCAAAGCACCCAGCCAAAGGTGATACAACCGCCGTTTTCGGTTTCTATCCAGTCCGGATAAGGTTCTGCTATCCGGGCGAAGGAAAGGCCGCTTGCGGCACATAGTGCATCTATTTCATCAGGCGAGACCATGACTTCGTTCCCGGAGCCGGAACAGCAGGCGCCGCAGCATTGGCAGGTGAATCCCGCATCATGGACGGCGCGTTCGATACGTGCGCGTTCGTCGTTCATTTGCTGTACTGGCTGACGTGACTAAGGATAGCGGCCCGGATGTCTTCGGGGGTGAAGCCGAGGATGCTTGCAAGGAACATAGCGCCGCCGGCACCGGATCCTTCTTTGATTTCTCCTTCAGCGTAGCGTGCAAGGCCAGCGTGGCCGATTGAGGCAAAACCGGGGTCGACGAAGTAGGTGTCGGCCCCGATGGCGGCGGCGGTTTCTTTGAACGAGGCACTTTTGTCGTTGTAGACGTAGGTGGTGGTGACGATGTCGGGAACCGGGTTTCCAAGCGCGCGAATGACGGCAGCAGCGGCAAGCATCTGAGTGCCGCCGGCAAGGAATAATTTTCCGCGGAATCCTTCAGCAATACCGCAGGCAACCGGAATCATGGGATCCCCCACCGCGGCGGCGAGGGCGAGGGGGTCGGAGTCAGCGTCAAGGCCGGCATTATGCACACGGGCAAGGGCCTCTCCTGAAATTTTTTCTTTGAGGGTGACGGGGTTTTCAACGAGGCAGCTGCTGACGTTTGCCTGATAACCGAGCGCACGAAGAACGCATAAAGCGGTGGTGGTGCCGCCCGGCAGGCATTCGCCGAGCACGAGCAGGTCGTGCGACTGGGACAGGAACTCGCCTATCCATCTTCCTTTTTCAAAGAGAGTGCGTGCGTCCGGGACCGCGGTTCCTGTGCGCGGGTCGCCGCCGGAGGTCCCTCCGAGATTCATGTGGGGGACCGCCACCGGATAGTTCAGGCCGGCCGCAATCATGAGCGGTTTCATGCCGATTAAATCCATCATGGCGAGGGTGAGGACGGCCGGGGTGGGGCAGCCGGTGGGAGTGTTTGGAGTCATCTGCACACTGGTTATCTCGCCGTTGAGGATGAGTTCTGCATCCAGAGGCGGAACCATAAGACTTTTTTCTGGACTTTCTCCGGCACCTGATACGCCGGGGATAGTGGAGACCATGCTATTGGAAAGGATGAGGGCGAAGAGAGGTGATTCACACTCAAAGGTGCTGCGGGCTGATACGAATGTCATGTAACTGGTATTATATCTGGTTATGCGTGAATATAAACTGACCTGTCCGGCAGATATTTTTGCGTGGTCTATATCTTATGCGCCGCCCAATAGATATCATCTTATGAAAGCGCTCACTGCTCTTTTGCAGTTTACCACAATTATCCCGCTGGGAACGCCCGCCGACTTTGATGCGTTTGCAAAGCACAGCTGGATGTATCCGCTGGCGGGGTATGTTACCGGAGCGCTTGCGGCGGCACCGGCGCTGATTGCATGTGCGGCCGGGTTTGAAAATTCCATGGTGATTGCGGCGCTGACGATTGCCGCTGCCGTGTTTGTTTCCGGCGGGAATCATTTCGACGGGCTGCTTGATTTCGGTGACGGGCTGATGGCGCACGGGAGCCGGGAAAAACGCATCCGGGCGATGACGGACAGAACAACAGGTGCCGGAGCGCTTGCTTTGGGTATGATTACGATGCTGGTGACGTTTGCAGCACTAGCCTCACTTCCGGTGTGGATGATTGCCGTGACCGTTCTTTCTGCCGAGGTGTTTGGAAAAATGGTGATGGGGTTGTTTTCAGCACTGGGCAGGCCGTTTCATGCAGGAATTCAACAGTATATTTATGATGTGTCAAAACGGCGGTTTGCCGTATATACAGTTCTGCTGACGCTTCCGCTGTTTCTTCTGCCGCTCCGGCAGGTGATGGGTGCAGGATTTTTAGCAGCAGTGCTTGTGTTTCTGGGGCTGTTGACCGCAGCGGGCAGGCTTTTTGGCGGAGTGAACGGGGATGTGACCGGTGCCGGAAATGAGCTTACCCGTATGGCGGTGTGTCTGGCGGCGGCCTTTTTAGCGTCTGCGTGAGAGCGGGATGTAGCCGGTGCAGGCGTCGTCGTCACATTCGATATCAGTCGCGTTCTTGTCTTCGACGACGGTGTTGAACATGACCATGCCTTCCATGAGCTGTTCATCAAGCGAGAGACCGCCTTTTGAGCCGCGGAGGGCCTGGGCATAGGGGTTCGGGGTAACCCGGCGGCTGACACGGACGCCGGCGCAGTGAGCACAGAATACGCAGGTG
>CAZAWD010000044.1:0-7991 GCA_964488725.1 uncultured Methanomicrobiales archaeon
GAAGAGAATTTTTTGATTCGTGATGCTTATTTATTAATATTTTAAAAAATGAGGATGAAGATACATACACATATAAATATAGGTTTTTAGCATTTCCAAAGGTTGAGATATTTTTTTGTTCTGACACGAACTATATGGGATTGTCAAGAAGGAATCGTATGCGCGCCAGAGCGCATAAGATGAAAGAAAGATGGAGAGAGAACGGGAGAGGGGGAATGCTGGAATATATTATAATTCTTCAAACCTTCGACGCCCGCATCCGCGCCGCATCAAACTGCGGAGAATCAAACAGATCAAGCGGCCCGGTAACCCGCCCGCCCCCCATCGAAAACCCAAGTGCTACAACCGGCACAACCTTCGTGCGCACCACCGCCGCATCACACAGACTCAGCGGCGACACCCCGCGGCGGCTCACCTCCTTTACCACAAACATTTCCAGAAGCTCGGCAGTCGTACTAAACGACCCTTCCGTTCTGCACAACATCACCGACGGCGCACCCGCCGCCTGGCCCGGCGACACTGAAACAATATCACTCCAGAACAGCGGATCATCCGACCCTGCCATAAGCAGCACAAACGTCTCTGACACACGCTCGGAAAACGTCAGAGAACACAGGGCAGACGGGGCCGGATTCCGGAAAAGATTACGTGATGCGGCAATCTCCCCGGCCTGAACAAAAGCCGTATTCAGCAACGTCTCAAGCTCAGACACCTTCTCCTCTTCACAAACCGTCAGACAAACAACGCGATCCCCGATATGAGTAACCACTGCATCAGTAATTACATCCCCTTTCGCTTTTCGCAAAGTTTTGTCTATAGCCTGTAAAACATCAGGGTAGACCCGCACCCGGCCGGCAATACCGCCAACCGCTTTTGAAAACACCGACAGCGTATACATTTATTTCATTGACTCGATTTTTGTAATCATGCCCTTACTGCCCACATAAATAGGAGTGCGCTGATGAATGGCGAGCGGCTCAACCTCAAGAGTACAACTGACACCGTTTGAAACAGCACCCCCTGCCTGAACCGCAAGGAACCCTATCGGATTCGCTTCAAACACTAACCGGAGTTTACCTTCCGGCTGCTTAACACTTGAAGGATAGGTATACAGTCCGCCATACGTTAAGATCTGATGGAAATCGGCGACAAACGAACCGGTATATCTGTTCTTTGCCCCTTCGGCCTCAAGCCCGGTAATGAACTGCGTATGCTTAGGCAACCATTCGGTGCGCAGACCGCCGCTGCCGTAAAGATTTCCTTCCGGCAACCGCACATTACTTTTCAGCATCTGATACACCCCGTCAGCATCCATCGCAAAAATAGCAACCCCGCATCCGACAGAAATTGTAATCGTCGTCATCGGACCGTAGAGAATATAAAACGCCGCCTTCAGGTTTTTACCGGGCTGAAGACATCCTCCCTCATAAATTCCGACAATTGTTCCCACACACAGATTAACCGAAATAAGTGAAGAACCATCAAGCGGATCCATAACAACCGAATATTTTGCAGAATCAATCAACTGCACAATATTCTCGCGCTCTTCGGACGCAACCTCGCGCACCAGACCGCTGGCAGCAAGAACATTAGTAATATGCGCATCAGACCATGTATCCATCTCCGCCTGGGTCTCACCAGAAGAGTTCTTTGAATCAGCATAACTCTGATTACTAATAAAAGCCGCACGGATAGGTACAGCCTGAGCTGCAATAAGCGTAATCAGTGAAGAAAGATCGTCCGGGGTGGCACAGTCCCTGAGATATCCGGCAAGCGTCGTCATAATAGGTATTCTATATGCTCTGATGGGTAATAATTCCAGAGGATAGTTACGTCTATGCGAGGGAAGGGATTCGAACCCTTGAACTCCTAGAGACAGGGTCCTAAACCCTGCGCCGTTAACCTGGCTTGGCAACCCTCGCAAAAAATAATCTGCCTTAACATATCTACACTTCTCAACGAAAAACTCTTCGCATCAATAAAGCCTATCAGCTTGTGCATGAAATATAATATGAGTCTATGGTTGTCGAACATACCTGCGGATTTAAACGCGAAATTTACTGCCGGGAATGTGGAAGTGAACTAATCCAGAACTCCCGCGGCCAGTTACTCTGTCCCAAATGCGGAAGACGGCCGGCAATTCTTTGTCCCCACTGTGGAAAACTCTGGTAACGAGGAAATCAGGCAGATGCAAGCCACTCGTTATATTTTTCACGAATAAGCCGGACTTCCTCCGGCGTCAGATCAAGCCGGCCGGTATGCGCGAGATACCGCTCAACAGCAACAATAAGATCTTCGGCTTCAGAGAAATCATTTACCTCAAGGTATACCGGAACGCGGGAGATAGCAATAACCTCGCCGCATACCGGACAAAGTTTCCACTTTCCGTATTTATCGGTATAGGTGAACTGCCGACAGTTCGGACAACGGACAACCCAATAACTATTCATCCTATGATGATTGATTGGCGTTCCATATAAAAAAACTATCCGCTCAAAAAAGGGAGGTGATCAGAACTTTGGCGAGCTCTGCACTGCATGGGCAAGAAGCCCGATAGCCCCCTGTAAATCTTTCAGGTCAATTACCTCAACCGGTGAATGAATATATCGTGCCGGAACCGAAACCGGCACGCTGGGAATACCGCCCTGTTCAAAGTTAATTGCGGACGCATCAGTATTTCCTCCGTCACCAACCTCAAGCTGGATTTTAATATTATTTTTCTTTGCAGTCTTCTTCAGCCATTCAACCATCCGCGGATCGGCAAGATGTCCTCTGCCGCTTGCAGAAACCATAACTACAACAGGACCCTCACCCATAAACACCGGCGCTTTGCGGCGCTCAATACCCGGAGAATCACCCGGGATAGTTACATCAGTTGCAATAGCAACATCAGGAGCAATCGAAAACGCACTCGTTTTTGCCCCTTTCAGCCCGACTTCTTCCTGCACGGTGAATACCGCATAAATAGTGTGCTTTGTTTCCATCTCTTTCAGTGCGCCGATAAGCATCGCACAGCCCGCGCGGTTGTCAAGAGCTTTCCCGGTCACCACACTCCCGGCAAGCGGAGTGTATGCGCGATCAATGGTTGCCGTTGTTCCGATGGTAATACCCAGAGCCGCAACCTCTTCAGGGGAAGCTGCACCCACATCAATAAACAGATCGGCCAGCTCAATCGGTTTTTTACGGTCAGCCTCCTCCATAACATGCGGAGGTTTCATACCAAGAACACCGGCCACATCTCCTTTCTCACCATGAAGAATAACCCGCTGGGAAACCAGAACAGGATTATACCAGCCGCCGACCGCAACAAACCGGATAAAACCATGTTCATCAATAAACTGAACCATCAGCCCGATCTCATCCATATGCGCAGCCAGCATAATTTTGAAATCATCGCCTTTCTTTACGGCAATGAGATTTCCCATCCGATCGGATTTTATCTCGTCAACGTATGGTGCAATCTCTTCACGGATAACCGCTGCAACACGCGATTCATGCCCGGAAATTCCATGGGCATTCGACAGCTTTTCAAGCAAGACATTAATTTCTGTAAGTTCCATAATTACTCAACAACCTTCTGAATCCGTTTTAATGCTTCTGCAATATTTTTTTGTGACGTGGCATAACTCATACGCGCATACCCTTCGCCAAGCGTTCCAAACGCACTGCCGGGCGTAATAATAACATCAGCGGCAACTATTTTCATCGTCGTTTCAAGGTCAAGCTTCGGGAACGCATAAAACGCACCTTCCGGCATAGCAACAGATACACCCATATCTATGAGCCCGCCAATCAAAAGATTTCTGCGTGCTTCATACTCACGGCGCATACCCTCAATTGAACCTTGATCTCCCGTGTATGCTTCAAGTGCCGCATACTGGGATATGGACGTGGGGCAGGCAAGAGAATACTGCTGAACTTTAACCGCCTGATTAATAATTGACTCATCCCCTGCCATAAACCCGACCCGCCAGCCGGTCATGGCATAGGTCTTGCTTACTGCATTGATGGTAACAACATTATCGCCGAATGTTGCCGCGCTGACAAACTCCGCACCATCATAACAGAACTTCTCATACACCTCATCAGATACCACAGTCACCCCGCTGTCAGCCGCAGCTTCAACAACTGCGCGGATAGTCTCCTTCGACTCAACCATACCGGTGGGATTTGCCGGACTGTTCAAAACCATGACCTTTGTTTTTTTATCAGAGAACTGCTCCTTAAGCGCTTCAACATCCAGATGCAGATCGGGCAAAAGCGCCACCGGTGCCGGCACACCGCCGGCAAGCGTCGCAAGAGACCCATACGAAACAAAACCCGGATTGTTGAATACAACCTTCTCACCATTCTCGATAAGAGAGCATATCGCCGCATGAAGTGCTCCCGAACCTCCCGCCGTAATTAAAATATTCTTGGGGCTGTATGCGAGATTATTTTCACGCCGGAGTTTATCGGCAACAGCAAGGCGAAGTTCATCTATTCCGGCATTATTCGTGTATCCTGTTTTTCCCTGTTCAATCGCACGGACAGCCGCCTGCTTGATGTTTTCCGGCGTATCAAAATCAGGCTGGCCAAGCCCCATATTGATAGCATTCGGGCCTGCGGCTTCAAACATTTTCCTGATGCCGGAAATATCAATAGACGTTACACGTTTTGCAAATTGTGTCATAGTTACTCGATGTTAGTATGGCGACTCTGTAACTCGCTTTCTTCAATCTTTTTCATCTGCATAATCGTCGAGATAACCGCATCACCAAAAATCAGAGAAGACGTCTCAAAGATAGTTCCAAGCGGGGCAAACGAACGGTGCTCTCCAAGCATCTGGCGAATCTCATATTCATGAGCATCACAACTTACCGGATCACGCTGAGTCTCAATCTTAATAATGAAATCCGCAATTTTTCCGATGCGTGACTCAGGGTTCGACGAGACGAGAGCAACACGCACCCCGAGTTTTTTAGCAGTCTCGGCAATATCTGCAATAGTTTTTGTATTTCCCGACCCGGAAAATGCAACGATTAAATCACCGGGGGCAACCGCCGGTGTAATCGTTTCACCAACAACATACGAGATAAAACCGGTGTGCATCAGACGCATAGCAAAAGATTTTGCAACCAGTCCCGACCGTCCGGCCCCCATTACATAAATACGGTTGGCGTCAAGAATAGCCGCAATAAATGCGTCTATCTGATTTTTATCAAGAGACCGGGCAATCGAATCGATACGGCTTGCCATCAGACTCATCATAGTGGATACAGAGCTGCCTGAATTCATAACTTAAACTATATTGCCTCTCTTACTAATAGAGTGTTTTGTTACGGTCAGACCATTAGCGGGTAAGCGGCATGTTCCACGACGTTTCATTATCCAATACAAACTCCCATTCATCACGGCAGTCACTGCCGGCATCCCAGACGGTTTGTAAAATCTGTTTGTCGCCGGAGAGCGAATATTCATTGATAGCTGCAACAATCTCCTTGTCAAGACAGCCTTCATGCTGTATTTTTCCATTGTGCGGACCCCGGGTAAACCCGCCGCCAACCGGATCGCATGAGACAAAAACATCCGCATTCAGCAGCACATTGACGGCCGACCAAAGATACGGCGGCCGAAACGAACCACGCTGCCAGAGATGTTCCAGTTCGGTTCGGCCCTGAACAGTACAAAGATTCATGGAAATCATATCCGCATATGAAGAAACCTCTGCAATAGATTTCTGCATATCATCCATAGCTTCCTTTTCAGTCAGGAACAGCGGTTTCATCAGGAGATAGGCTTTCACCGCAACACCGGCATCGTGCGCGGTATCAGCCGCATGTTGAAAATCTGCAAAGGTATTTCCTTTATCAATTGATTTTTCCCGGATAGCATCACTGGTTGTTTCAAGACCGATAGCAACCGTCAGCGGATGAGGCTGGCCCGCGTCAAGTGTTGATAACAGACGGGACAGTGCATCTTCGGTTACATACTCAGGCCGTGACTCGGCAACAAGTGGTTTTCCGCGGAAGAAATTACCAAAGGTGTCGAGAACCTCCAACGGCACTTCGTGCGAATCAAAAACACTTCCCGATGTGAAAATTTTTCCAAGCGCATACTCATCAGCAGAAAAATTATCGCCGAGCCACTGCACCTGTGCATTCATATGTTCAATCAGTTCATCACGGGAACAGGAATCACGATCATTTTTATAGCCGCACATCCGACAGCGGTTCCACGAACACCCGCCGGAAAGAAAAATTGCGGTAAGGGTCGGTTTGACCTCGTCAAAAAATCTGTCCTGTCCTTTCCACGATGCAAGAGGTTTAATTGGTCTGTTCATGGTACACCTGTTTTATCTTATCTGCATATTGTTGTATGACGGCATAGTAAATATCCCCGGCTTTATTCAGCTGGTCAATTCTGACACGTTCGTTTTTTGCATGCATGGTCTTCAGTTCTCCGGGCCCGTACTCAATTGCATTGAAACCGGCAAGCCGGAGAGCACGCGCGTCTGAGGCCGCCCATTGAACCATCGGCTGACAGGCAATAGAATAGGCCTCTCCAACACAGTCACAAACCGAGGTCACCAGAAATGAATCGGGCGGAGTCATAGATGCGTCCGCCATTGTTTTTACGGCAAGAGAAGCCGTGGGAGGAAGCCGGGATGCAATTTCTGATGCTACCGCATCAAGAGTCACGCCCCATGGAATCCGCATGTCTATTGTCAGACTACATTTCTGAGCGACAATATTTTCACGTTCACCGCCGGAAATGGTTCCGGGGTTATACGCTATCTGGCGAAACACCGATGAAAAATCAGCACCGTAAATTTCATGCGCTACCGCACATGAATGGGCAATAATTTCTTCCATCTGCGGTGTTTGCGGATAAATACGTTCGTGAAGTGTTGATAGCCACGAAAGAAATGACACGGCCTGCATGATAGCGCTGGTACCTACGAGCGGATATAGCGAGGAGTGACCCGGTTCACCAGTAAAATCAACAGTATACCGATAAATACCCTTCTGTCCGATACAAGGGGAATGAGCCGGCGTTGGTTCGGCAATGAGACAGTCTGCCGGCCGGATAATATTTTCAGCAATGAGCCGGCGCGTGCCGTATCGTCCACCTCCTTCTTCATCGCAGACAAATGCCGCAGAAACCGGAAGCGAAAGAGAGTCATCGGCTACCTTGGCAAGAGCTGCCAGAACCGCGGCACATCCGCCTTTCATATCAGTGGTCCCCCGTCCGTGAACGTATGTTTCATCCATATATCCGGAGTCAGGCGGATAATCCCAGCCATCGGCAATGGCGGGCACCACATCAAGATGGCCAAGAAGGAGAAGGGGGGATGTCTGATTTTTAGAATAGACATTGGTATGCCCGCACGGGCCGATTGTATATGCGACGGGGATCCCGATACTTTCCATAAATGAACCGACATACTCTGCACAATCAGCAGTATTGCCCGGAGGATTTTCGCTATTTATTTTTACAAGATCAGAGCAGAGTGTGGCAGCATTCATAATTTATTTGTGTCCTGCTTTGAACTCGGCAAAGAGTTTGCCAACCGCACCTTCCGGGTAGATACTGCGAAGGAACGTCTGGGAGAACAGATCATCTGCCATGTCGTGGAAGAACTGCGGCGGCAGAGGAGTTTTAGATGACGGATCAAGTACAAATCTGAACCCGATATATCCGGCATCTTCATCAGGATCATACTCAAGCTGCCACATAATCGGCGTGTTTTCAAAGACATCCGGGTGATTGTCACGAAGCCATACCATGAACAGCGGGAAGAGCGCATACTCTCCTTCCTTCGTTTTATCAACGCGGGAACGGAGATACTCACCGGTCATAGTACATTTTATTGAGTCGATGCTGTGGGCAAGCGCGGATAATGTGTAGTCCAGATGAGCAACGGTATCTATCCAGTCAAAGTAAAGCACCGCGTCCCTCTCCGACGGGCTCTCCAGTATGAGAGATTTGTGAGAGAGATAATCCATCTC
>CAZAWD010000045.1:0-7804 GCA_964488725.1 uncultured Methanomicrobiales archaeon
CAGTATTTTTTCGGCTGGCTGTTTCTTCTCATCCTCACCGCCGGCTTATTCTGCATTCACCTGATACAGCGGCGGCGCACCGCGCACCCGCCCCTGCGCCGGCCGACCCTGAAAAACAGTATCGGCATTATTCTTGCCGGCGCCTCCATTGCCATGGTCAGCACCACCTACATGTTTTCCCTCCAGACCATCCCCGCATACATATCGGTCATCCTCCTCTTTCAGTTCACATGGATAGGCGTAATCCTTGAATCCGTCGTTTCCCGCAAACTGCCGTCCCGCTCAACACTCATATCCGTGATAATTCTGATTCTCGGCACACTCATGGCCGCCGGTCTCGGCAGCGGCGTCGCCGGAAACCTGAACTGGACGGGAATCGGGCTTGGGATGCTGTCGGCCTTATTCTATGCCGTCTATATTTTCCTGCTCGGACGGGTAGACGTTGAAATGCATCCGCTGACACGCAGCTTCTGCATTCTCTCATGCTCTCTGGCAATTCTTATCTGTATCTTCTCACCCGCCTACTTCACCTCCGGCCTTATTGGCGCCGGACTATGGAAATACGGCCTCATTCTGGGAAGCCTCGGCTGTGCAGTACCGATGTTTTTATTTGCCATCGGCGCCCCGCGGATATCAACCGGCGCCGCAACAATTCTCAGCTCATCCGAACTGCCGGCCTCAATTATCTGTGCAGTCCTTATCTTATCGGAAACCGTATCATGGATACAGTGGACCGGCGTTGCCCTGCTCTTCTTCGGCATCGCCTACCCCTATCTTGCCCGGAGAAGAGCCGCAAAAATAGCAGCGTAACCCCTCAGACATACATACCGGCCGGCAGATCCCCGCCCGCCTGATTCGCGCGTCCCTTCCTGACCGCCGCAAGAGCGGTTACGAAATCGGTTCCGCGAACCTTCGTGCGCCCGCCGCGGATAGCCTCCATCCCCGCCTCAATACACACCGCCATCAGCTCAGCCCCATTCATACCTTCGCTTTCACCGGCCAGTTTTTCGAGTGAAACATCAGCGGTCAAATGCATCTTTTTCGTATGAATAGACAAAATCATCCGCCGCTCTTCATCATCCGGCAACGGAAACTCAACAATCCGGTCAAACCTGCCGGGCCGGAGCAGCGCCTGATCAAGAATATCAATCCGGTTCGTTGCGGCAATAATTTTTATATTCCCGCGCGAATCAAACCCGTCCAGCTCGGATAAAATCTGCATCAGCGTCCGGTTAACCTCATGGTCACCTGCTGAATATGCTTCAGTACTGCGGGCCGAACCGATTGCATCAATCTCATCAATGAAAATAATCGCCGGAGCCTTCGACCGGGCAAGGGAAAACAGCTCCCGCACCAGCCGTGCGCCTTCTCCGATATACTTCTGCACCAGCTCTGAACCCACCACCCGGATAAACACCGCATTCGTCTCATGCGCAACCGCTTTTGCCAGCAGTGTTTTTCCCGTCCCGGGCGGGCCGTAAAGCAGCACCCCTTTTGGCGGTTCAATACCCACCTTCGCAAAAAGGTCAGGACGTTTCATGGGAAGCTCAATTGACTCGCGCACCAGCCGTTTCTGCGTCGCAAGCCCGCCGATATCCTCATACGAAACCTCCGGCGCGGTTTCAACCTCCATCGCGCTTACCTGTGAATCATATTTCTTCTGCAGAACCTCAACCAGAACAAACGACTGGGGATGCAGAGCGCACTGCGCTCCGGGCACCAGCTCGGATTTCCCGACCTCATCACAGATATGGGAAAGAAACAGCGGGCCGGTGGTGCTGCGGACAATAGCTGTGTCATCCTCCAACAACGCTTCAATCGTCCCGATAACAAGCGGCGGCGTCTTGAACTGTTCAAGCTCTATTTTATGCCGCCGTATCTCCCGCCGTAACTGTTTCTGTGACGACTCGCCCGCTGCAACCTGAAGACGGAGCTGGCGGACCGTCTCACGCAGTTCGTAATTTCTGCTCTCCAGTTGGACATTCATTTTGCGCAGCTGCGCAACCTCGTCGGGCGTATTCAGGGAATCTACGGGAATTTTCCCGCTTTGTATTACATCCTGATCCGGCTCATCAATCGGTTCTGTCATTACGGCCTCTGTTTCGCTCTTGGTATATTGGCATAGTAGATGAAAGCCCTTTCGAATTTGATTTTGACAGGCATGCACCCGTGCCGGAAAAAAGATAGGGGTTTTTCTGATTTTAGAGGCTTATTCCTCAGCGGCAAACCCGCGAAGATCAAACTCAAAGGCCGCGGTCGGATGGTCCAGCCCGAACGCATTCAAAACCGCCGGACTGATTTCACCAAACACGCCAATTAAACGTTCGTTTGAAAACACCGCACCGCACCGTCCCGGAATAAACGCCGTGTCAGTTCCTTCGCGAACCTCATAGGGGATTGCCATCATCTGACAGAAACAGTCAACGGCTGCATACACTTCTGAGAAATCAGCCGCCGAATGAATAGACGCCGCCGCCATCTTCGGATACGTCACCATATCCTCGACCACATCGCCGCAGGCAAAAATCTTCTGCGGCAGCTCGCGGGACCGGTTAATAGAAAGAGATTCCATAAGCATCGGCAGAATATCCGTGCGGATAATCGTCTGGTCTTCACTTATCGGATGAAGAACATGCAGAGCTTTGGTATTCTCCGGCCGGTTCATCAGTGCATACGACACCAGTTCGCTCGTAAGCGTAAACGGCGTATTTTCAATATACTGCAATCCGACCATTACATTTCTGACCTGACTATACAGCGCCTGCACCGGATGGGGTTTGCCGACCGTAAAACTGGGAGGAAGAGACGCCTGAATATGGTCATAGCCAAACGCAATCGCCACATCCTCGTAGATATCATGGTCATGCATAATATCCGAACGGTAACAGGGAACCTGTACCCGCACCGTATCCTCATCTACCACCTCACAGCCGAACCGCATCTTTTCAAGCAGCTCTGCCATCTGCGCAGCGGTAAGCGGGATACCGGTAAGTTCGGAACATGCGCTGACCGAAACCACCCGGGTTGACGGTTCAAGCGTCGGTGTCACGACCCCGTCCACCACAACGGATTCAACCGCCGCACCCATCTCAACAAACGCAGCACAGAGAATATTAACCGCAACAGAAACCGCCCGCGGTTCAATCCCGGTAACATCCAGCAGGATGTTTTTCGTTGATTCGGTCACACGCGTCAGTTCCCCGTTGATAATCGGCGGGAACGAACATACCCGGCCTTTGGCATCGGTAATCAGCGGATAAAGCGGGAAATCCTGCACAATCTTTGCATACGCGCGGCCTTTGGGATGCTTATCCAGAATCTCGTCCAGCGTCATCGGGACATGATAGTCCAGCGGCACAAACGAAGTTGACTTTTTCGCCGCGGTATATGCAAACGGTCCTTCGATTTTATCCAGATCATGCACGCCGATAGCGACTTTTTTGCGTCCGCGGCCGACGGCCCAGTGCAGAGATTCCTGTAAGCCCATCAGCGACTCAATCATGGCATTGTCCATCTTCAGATTGCGGATTACCGCCGAACCCAGATAGGGACGGATACCCGAAAGATTCGGGTCAATGGAAAATGAAATGCCCGAAGGCGTAACCAAATAGTGCGGCAGACCGGTTTCAATGCCAAGATAGCCGCGAAGCGCACGGGCTGTGCCTTCCGCGCTGTACAGATCAGGACGGTTCGGGAAAAACTGAACGTCGGTCTGTTCAGCTTCTTCCCGTTCCACTTCCGAACCCATCATCGGCAGTTTATCACGAATCGTCTGAATATCAGCCTTTGTCAGACGCGACAGATACTCATTATTTAATTTTACAATCGGCATGATTACACTCTCCGGACCGGACTGTTGCGGATCCAGTCGATATCACTCTTATAGAGCTGGCGCAGATCTTTTAATCCCATCCTCAGCATGGAAACACGGGACACGCCAAGACCCCACGCAAGCACCGGACATTCAATGCCCCACGGTGCCGTAACTTCGCGGCGGAAAATACCCGCGCCGCCCAGTTCAACCCAGCCGAGCCCGTCAACCCAGACCTCCGGCTCAACCGACGGTTCGGTATACGGGAAATATCCCGGGCGGAACCGCACCTCTTCGAAACCCATCCGCCCGAAGAACTCTTTGAAGAATCCAAGCAGATGACCAAAATTCAGACCCTTGTCCATAACAATACCTTCCAGCTGTTCAAACTCCGGAAGATGGGTGGGGTCGATGGTCTCACGGCGGTATACCCGTGAAATAGAAAACGCTTTCAGCGGCGGGTTGGGGTTTTTGGTCAGATACTGAATCGACAGAGACGTCGAGTGCGTCCGAAGCACACATTTCTTTGAGATTTCGGGGTCCCATGTGCCGCCCCATCCGGTTGAATCGGCATCTCCGCCGTTTATATGAATATCACGGATTTTTTCCCAGCCGTCCGGAAGCGGCATCTTTTCTGCCAGATGAAACGTATCCTGCATCTCACGGGCGGGATGGTCCTGCGGCTGGTAGAGCGCGTCAAAGTTCCAGAACGAGTTCTGCACAATGGATCCGTGAAATTCGGTAAATCCCATCTCAAACAGCAGTGCCCGGATTTCATCGAGAATCTGCTGATTCGGATGAACCCGGCCGCCGTAGATTTTCTTTGGCAGTTTTGCAACACTGTAGCGGCGAAGCGGCAGGGTTTTCCATTCGCCGGAAAGAATCTGGTCGCGGGTAAGCGTTCCCACTTCTTCACGGAGATCAAGGCCGGACGCGGCAAGCGCCATGCCTTCGGCGGTGATAGACATGGTCCATGAAACCTGTTCGGTAATCGTGACCAGTCCGCGTTTGACCAGTTCAGTACATCCCGCGGTGCCCGGCACCGGATTTTTCAGCGCGGTTTCATCGGCTCCGGCATGGTCGGCGGCTGAGGTGTTGATTTTTACCACGCCGTTTTCAATCGTAACCCAGTTTTTCTTACGGAGCCAGCCGATAGCAATACGGGAAAGGGAATGGGTGGTCAGTTCCTTCATGGGAATGGATTCTTTGATTACATCAAGAATCTGACGTTCGGGAAGGCCGTCTTTTGCGTATTTTTCTCCTTCGGGCGTCAGGGACGCGTGTTCGTCAATATTTTTCTTAATGCTGACCAGACCTTTATCTGCACAGAGATGCGACCACTGCACCACGGATTCAACCGGCGCATCAAGTTTTTCTGCCAGAATTTCGTCTGAACATGATCCCAGCTCATTGACCGCGGCCAGTACACGTTTTTCATTGATTGTAAGATCCATTTTTACCACTCAACCATATGGGCTGTTTCGTCACGTTTTTCTTTGAACTCCGCAAGGAACGCACGAACACGTTCCAGTGTCTCTTTTTTACATGTTCCGCACATCAGTTCACCTGCTTTGCAGCTTTCGCACATACGCAAAAGTTCGCCGTCATCATCCATCATATGGAATTTATTCAGCTGATAGATGGAACATTTTTCCGGTTCGCCGCCGAGTTTTTTCTGTTCGTCCAATGTCTGCCGCCCGCCGGTAACCGCTCCCATTATCTTCTTTTTGGCGTCTTTATCCGAATCATCGAACCAGACCAGACTGTCAGGAACAGACGATGACATCTTGCCGCCCTGAAGACCCATCAGGAAACTGTGATACGTTGAAGACGGAAGCATAAACCCAAACCCGCCGAACTGCTGTTCAATTGCCCGCACAACGGCGTCAACTTCGCCGGCCGTATATTTTCCCTGCGGCAGGTCGATATGGCCGTCGTATTGTTTTGCGCCGTCAAATGCCTGAGCTGCCGCGTTCATAGCTTCCAGAGAGGCGTTCTTTGAACGGATACTGATATGGGTTGTCCGGTCTTCGACTAAGAACATACGTAAGGCATTGGTGACATCCCGGGTTAAACGGATGTGCGGGTCCTGATCGATACCGACCGGCACAATGGTCGGTGCGGCGCCTGCGGTCAGCTGGGGATAGAGGATATCTGCAACCTGCATGGATACACTTACCGCGTGGGCAAGTTCTGTTTCCGGTCCGAACCCGTAGATGGCCGATAGGTTTGAAAAGTTTATCTTGGTCGCGGCTTCAAAGGCGAGATCTTTTAACGGGTTATTGCGCCGCTGCGAATAAATCTCTCCTTTAAATCCGAGAGCATACAGGCAGGACATATATTCGCGTGCATATTCATCGCACGTTTCCCACGACAACCCGCGGACCGCATGGGCTTCACGGTCGGCCATGGAAATAAATCCGCGGCCCCCGTGAGCAATGTGCCAGACGACCTCTTTCATTACCATCAGATGGCCGAAATGAGGATGGCCGGATGGCATAAAGCCGGTTAAGACATGAAAGGGTTTTTTATTGACGATTGCGTCGCTGATAGCATCATATCCGCGGTGACCCTGAATAATATCACGGCGCATAAAGACCGGGAGGTCGCCAAGGTGGCGCTTTTGAGGTTCAAAGGGGTCAATGCCAAAGTCTTCGAAGAGTCGGTTCATATTGACTTTGGGCGTGCTTGACCAGGGGTTTATCTGTTCTGCCATGGTTGTTCCTAGTTACATTTTAAGTCGTGCAAATTCGATGCCGGTAATTGTTTCGCCGTCGATGCTTGCAAACAGCATTTTTTTACGTACGCTGTGGGCAAGCCGGACGGAACGGGAGATGACGCTCATGGACATGACGGTTCCTTTGCAGACGGCATGGGCAAGCATCTCTGAGTGGGTGCATTTCGGGGTATAGACCCGGAAGTGATGGCCGTATTTATAGCCGGAACGCGGAAAGAGGCCAAGTTCTTTGAAGCGGCGGTAGAGTACCAGTTTTTCTGCAAACTCGCTGTCAGCGCCGGAGGCAAGCTGAATATATTCTTCAGCTGAATATCCGGTGTCAAGCGAGAGCCTGCCGGTTTCAAGAAGCCATGCGGTTTCCAGCGGCGAGAGGAACAGACGGGTGGCATCAAGCATGGTGCCAAGCCAGAGGTTCTGGAGCCGTGTGGTAATTTCGCTGCCGTCTTCGGATACAAACGAAGGGATGCCGGAGAGCACCGCGTGGATATCGGCGGGAATTTCTGCGGGGTCTGCTGCCTGCGGGTTTGTTAACCGCACCTCGTAATAGGTGATTTCCTGTTCGTCGTCCAGAACAGCAAGAACAAACTGCTTGCGCATATTTGCCGCAGCGGCCGCGTCGCTGATGACCGAGCTGAGATCAATCAGATCACGTTCGGATAAGACACGCATAAGGTAGCGCGAGTTTCCTTTGCCGGGCCGAAGCCCGCGGGGAAACACACGAAAATCCTGCGGACCGGTGGTTATGACATAGCCGCGCTCGCGAATGTCGCGGTAGACAACAAAGTTTCGCAGAAATCCCGGCTGGCCGGAACATTCGGTCAGGAGGGTGTCAAAGGTCCATCCGCTGATTTCAAGTTTGCCGCGGGCAGTGAGATAGAGGGCTTCTTTCGGGTCGAGACGGAGCGTCCCGTCTTTTTCAAGCCGGCCGTAACCGCTTTGTTCATACAAGGCAGCAGCGTTACCGGGGGCATAACAATAGGTGCCATCGAATTTTGCTTTCACGCGGGTTATCTATTTGGTTTTCATTATCATTAAAGGGCCTGCTTGGTGCGTGAGGTGCAACGGGAAAAGATACTAAGAAGTACGTAAAATAATCTAGATATGCATAAACGAATGATGACAGCGGTGCTTGTCCTTCTTGCAGCAGTTTTTCTCTGCGGCGGAGTACAGGCAGCGGTGTCCGAGACGATGAACGTGACGTATCACCTCGGAGATAGTTATACGGATGTACAGACGGTGGCAGCGGCACCGGATAA
>CAZAWD010000046.1:0-7644 GCA_964488725.1 uncultured Methanomicrobiales archaeon
GATAAGCTCCCGCAAGAAAGTAATATCACGCATATACGCAAGCTGGTCAGCGGTCCATGACAGCAGCAGTTCCGGCGGAAGATTGTCGTGACAGTCTTTTTTCATGCCCGGAATACATATGTACATGTATCCGCCGTGCTGTACCTTCGGCAGAAGACAGGTTTCAAGATACCCCTCATCCCGCCCGAAATAATTATATGAATCGATACTGACGACCGCATCGAAAAACTCATCGGCAAACGGCAGTGCAGACGCGTCGGCGTGAATGGGAATTATCTGTTCAGATGTCAGGCCCATTTCGGTGAAGAACTGCATATTCTCCGTCGGGTCGCTCCAGAGATCGGTCGCAAAGACCCGCCATCCGTATTCCTTTGCCAGAAACACAGACGTGATACCCTGACCACTGCCAAGGTCCATCACCGTCGCACCGCGGGGGATAGGTGCGTTTTCCATGAGTTCTTCGGTGAGTTTAAGGGGGTTTGGCCCCATGATTTTTTCCTGAACGATACGTGTATCGTATCTGTTGCTTCGGTTATATTCCATGATTTTGTGGTGATAGTTGGTGTATTCTCGTTTTGTTCAAAAAATAGCGCATACGCTGTTTTCAATTAAAAGCACTGAAGATTTCTGAAAGGATACGTACCTGATTATCAGACCCGTATTCCGGCAGAAATCTTCATCGACACCGTTTCCAACGCACCAGAATATCGTATTGTATTTGTCATAGTATATAATTTGGTCCGGGCAGATAATAATGTTACTCTTATCCGGGATGTACCGATTTTAGTTTCTATTGCCGGTCAAAACATATCCGGCGGTCAGGAACGCAAGGACGCCGCAGGTAATAAATCCGGCTATCCACCCGCCGGCTGCTACGAGGATCCCGCAGATGAGCGGCCCTGATGAGTGACCGATGTCCATGAGAGAAGCCAGGGCACCCAGTGATGCGCCGGTCTGATTTTTTTGGGCGGCGTCTGCTGCGTAGACGTTGGCGGCGATGGTGGAAAGTGACATTCCAATACCAAAGAGGATGCTGACAGCAATGAGGACCGGGATACTTTGCGTAAACGGGACTGCCGCGATTGCAAGGCCGGTTATGAACAGGCCGGCTGAAATCTGAAGGAGGGGGCGGCCGGTATCAGCATGTCTGCCGAACCATGGTTTGGTTACGGCAAGGACGAGGACCTGGAGCCCGAAGATGAGGCCGGTGAGCCATGCGGGGACGCCAAAAGAGAGAAGGTAGAGCGGAAGAAATGTTTCAAAGCTTCCAAAACAGAAGTAGGTTGCCGTCTGGGATACACAGGCACGCCGGAGATTTTTATTTTTGAGGAGTGAAAGGAAACTGGTTATCAGATCGCGGGGGCTGAGGGCCGCGATGGTTCCTTGGTGGTGCGGGTCTTCACGGTAGCATAACGCGAGAATGAAGGCGGGAATACCGGCAGAAAAGGCAATAAGATAGACAAGGTGATACGCGCCGGTGCCCGGAAGGAAGGCAAAGAGGGTGAGTATTGCACCGCCGATCAGCGGCGCTGCGGTGCGGCCCATGAGAGTTGCCGAGCTGTAGGTTCCCATGAGAAGGCCTTTCTGACTGCCGAACCGTTCGGCAATCGCGGATGAAATGACCGGCGACAGGGTTGCAGTCGCCGTGCCGTGAAGGAACCGGACCGGTATGAGCCAGAGCGGGTCGCTGACGAAGAGGTAGAGGAGAGGGGCGAGAATGAGGATGAGACCGGAAAAACGAATAAGGCCGCGACGGCCGAGTTTGTCAGAGAGAAAACCGAGCGGGAAGCTGAGCAGGACACCGGCAAGAGGCGAGGCGGCGGATATGCAGCCAATGAGGGTATCACCGGCACCAAGGGTTCCGGCATACAGCGGGAGAACAGGGTTTTTCGAGACGGAGGTTGAGAAGATGGCAAAGAAGCCAAGAAAACATGCCATCCAGATGAATTTCTGACGGGCGGTACAGGACATGAACGAGAGAGGTTATCTGCTCCGTTTACCGGCGAGGGCGGGACGTTTTTGATATGCGGGTATTTTTTCTGTGAGGAGTGCGATTACCTCGCGGGCGGTGTCGACGCCGAATATTTTATCGTCTGAAATGGATTCATATCTGATTTTATCGTCGGGCCTGCGGTCGGCAAGAATGGCGCTCCAGTCGGCATACATGGTATCGGTCCCTTTGGGGTTGGGGACCCGGTATGCAAGTATGAGCCGGTACATGACCCATGCATAGGATATTTCAGAAAGGGTGCCGGCTCCGCCCCCTATGGCGACCACTGCATCAGCGTTTGCCACGATAAAATTTCTGGCGTGGTCAAGGCCGGTGGCGATAGCGACGTCGGCGTATTTATTTGCTTCTTCGGGATCGTTGCCCGGCAGGATGGCAATGGTGTCGCCTTCACGATACGCCGGGGAGGCATGCGCTCCGCAAAAGACAGCTTCCATTACGCCGCCCAGACCCCCTGCCATAATCCGATATCCTGCGCTGATGAGGGCTTCACCGAGTTCATACGCAAATTGCTGTTTGGGCGAGTCTTTTTCAAGTGCCGCATCCCCTATGACCGAGATTATCTGCCGCCGTGACATAGTGTATGAATAGATGGGGCGGGAGGTCACATGAAGATTCCCCATGCACGCCAAGTTAACCATGTAAACTTAACATGAATAATAATACACCCAATCTTTTTATTGTATCGAGACCAATATTTGCTGGAATTTCTATGAAGAACTTAAAAGTGTGGGCATTCTTTGCTCTTGTAATTTGTTTAGTTCTTGCTGTTGGTGCAGCAGGATGTGTTAATCAGCCGGCTCAGACGCCAACTGAGATTAATGTGTATGCGGCAGCCTCTCTTACGGGCGCATTTACTGAGATAGGTGAAAAGTTTACGGCGGCTAATCCGACAATTAAAGTGAACTTTAATTTTGCCGGCAGTCAGACGCTGAAGACGCAGATTCTGGAAGGTGCGGATGCGGATATGTTTGTGTCTGCCAATACCAAGCAGTTTACTCCGGTTGTGGATGCCGGTCTGATTGCAGAGAAGAAGGTTCTGCTGAAGAATAAACTGGGTATTGCCGTTTCCAAGGAGAATAAACTTGCGATTGCCAATCTCGGTGATCTGACGAAGAGTGGTGTGAAACTGGTTATTGGTGACAGTTCTGTTCCGTTTGGTCAGTATACCAGAACGATTATCCAGAATTATGAGAATGACAGCCATGCAGGTTACGTTGAGGCGTTTATGAAGAATGTGGTGACTGAGGTGAATGCGGTGACGAATGTGAAGTCGTATCTGACGCTGGGTGAAGCGGATGCGTCGATTGTGTATGTGTCTGATATTTCAAAGGATGATAAGAATTCAATTACGGTTATTGAAATCGCAGATGCGTATAATGTTGTTGCAGATTATCCGTATGGTATTTTAAAGAATACGACGAAGAAGGATGCAGTGCTGAAGTTTGAGTCGTATCTGACGGGTAAGGAAGGTTCGGCAATTCTGACAGACTACGGGTTCAGCCCGGTAACTGCATAATTTTTTTTATGCGTCCGACCGAGCGATATCATGCGTTTACCCGGGCGGGGACTATGGTTCTTACGGGCGGGCTCATTTTATTATTTCTTATTTTTATCACGGTTCCACTGGTTTCGCTGTTTACGCGTGTCAGTGTGAGTGATTTTGTGACGGCGCTGACGAGTCCGGCGGCTATGAATGCGCTGACGCTCAGTGCGGTTACGGCGGTTGTTTCGACGGTTGTTGTTGTTCTTTTTGGAACGCCGCTTGCGTATATTAATGCCCGCGTGGCATATCGGGGGAGGAATGTTGTTGATACGCTGACGGATTTGCCGATTGTTCTGCCGCCGACGGTGGCGGGTCTGGCGCTTCTGACGGCGTTTGGTGCGAATGGGCTGGTGGGTCAGTATTTTTCGATTTTCGGGGTGAAGGTTGCGTTTACGACGGCGGCGGTGGTGGTTGCACAGATTTTTGTGGCGTCGCCGTTTTATATCCGGCAGGCACGGTCGAGTTTTGAGGGGGTTGATCGGGAGGTGGAGTATGCGTCGCGGACGCTTGGTGCGGGGGCGATGAAGACGTTTTTTAAGGTGACGCTGCCGCTGGCGGCGGGGTCGCTGGTGTCGGGGGTTATTATGACGTTTTCCCGGGCGTTGGGGGAGTTCGGGGCGACGATGATGTTTGCGGGGAATCTGGCGGGGAAGACGCAGACGATGCCGCTGGCGATTTATAGTGAGTTGCAGAGTGATATGGCGGTGTCGATTGCGTTGGCGATTGTGCTGGTGGTGTTTTCGTTTGGGATTATTCTGACGGTGAAGTATCTGGGCGGACGGGAGGGGAAGCGGTATGCTTAATGCTTCGTTTAAGATGGCGCTGCGTGATTTTGTGCTGGATGTTGAGGGGCTGGAGGTTCGTGCGGGGGAGACGCTGGGGCTTCTTGGTGCGAATGGTGCGGGGAAGTCGACGGTGTTGAAGGTTGTGGCGGGGCTTATGCGGCCTGACAGCGGGCGGGTGGTGCTGGATGACCGGGTGTTGTTTGATTCGGCGCGACGGGTGAATTGTGATCCGGAGATGCGGGAGGTGGGGTATATGTTTCAGAGTTATGCTCTGTTTGCGCATATGACGGTGCGGGAAAATATCGGGTATGGGTTGTGGGCACGGAAGGTGCCGCGGGATGAGGCACGGAAGCGGGTTGATGAGTTGACGGGGAGGCTGGGGCTTTTGGAGGTGGCAGATGAGCGGGTGACGCGGTTGTCGGGGGGCAGCGGCAGCGGGTGGCGCTGGCGCGGGCGTTGGCACCGCGGCCGTCGTTGTTGCTGCTGGATGAGCCGTTGTCGGCGTTGGATGTGAAGACGCAGGAGATGCTGCGTCGTGAGCTGGCGATGGTTATCCGGCAGGAGGAGGTGCCGTGTATTTTGGTGACGCATTCGATTGTGGATGCGTTGGCGATGGCTGACCGGGTGGCGGTGATTGAGCGGGGACGGATTGTGGCGAGCGGGAGTCCGGAGGAGGTGGTGCATAATCCGGTGTATGGGTTTACGGTGTCGGAGAATCCGAATTTGTTCCGCGGGGAGGTGTGGGTGAAGGAGACGGGGGCGGTGTGTGTGCGGGTTGCGGGGGTGGATTTCAGGGTGGTGACGACGCTGTCCGGGACGGTGAGTGTGGCGATACGGCCGGAGGAGCTGATTTTGTCGCGGGAGCGGTTTGCGTCGTCGGCGGTGAATGTGTTCTGCGGGGTGGTTGAGCGGGTGGTGCCGGCGGAACGGGGGGAGGTGCTGGTGTATGTGGATGTGGGGCTTCCTTTGGCGGCGGCGGTGACGGAGCAGTCGGTTGAGCGGCTGGGGTTGAGGCCGGGGGAGCGGGTGATGGTGACGTGTAAGGCGACGGCGGTGGCGGTGTTTACCTGATTGCGGGTGAGGAGGTCGATGGATGAGATGAAAAAAATATTTCCATTTTAAAATGGGAATAGAATTACTGTTTTGAATCGTTTATTTTCTTTTCGGGATGTATTCTTTTACGGTGTCCATGACATAGGTAAAGCATTCCAGCTTAAACAGTTTTGCGAGGCCGAAGTAGATTACAATCCCCAAAGGAATCTGGATGATGAGCGCGAGCCACGACGGGAGCGCAAGGAAGGTTATGCTGTATACGGCGGCGGCCATAAGGGCTGAGAGGAGAAGGGAAGGGAAGATATCTTTCCATTGCTGGAGGAAGCCATAGTTGAGGAGTTTTTTGTTGGGGTAGGCATTGATGAGGGAGCTGATGATGCCGGTGAAGATCATGCCGATTGCCATGGCGTAGATGCCTATGGGAACAGTGATGATGAGCATGGTAACGCCGACGATTTTTTTGATAATTTCGAGTTTTAAGAAGACGTCGCTTCGGCCGATGCCGTTGATGGCCTGAAGGTTGACGGTGTGGATGGGCCAGAGGGCGTAGACGCAGCAGAATATCTGGAGGAAGGGAACGGCCATGAGCCATTTATCGGTGAGGAGGAGGAGAATGAGGGGTTCGGCAACAGCCATAAGGCCGGCCATGGCGGGGAAGATGAGAAATGAGCTGGTGACGAGGGCACGGCGCATGATCTGTTTGACGGCCTCGCGGTTGTCCTGATTCTTTGAAAAAGCAGGAAGCATGACGGCCTGAATCGAACCATTGATGTTGCTTACTAATACGTTCGGATACTGCTGGCCCTGAGTATAATAGCCGAGAGCCGCACTTGAGTAAAATTTGCCGATGATTAAGGTGCTGAGATTGTTGTATACGACATCTATGAGCCCTGAGACGAGAAGTTTCCAGCCGAAGGAGAAGAGACTCCTGACGCGGGTAAGGGAGAAGAGGAGGTGCGGCCGCCATGTGACGGTGATGCCCATGATGATACAGAGGCCCACCGCGGAGGCGAGCTGCTGGCCGACAAGTGCCCATACGCCGAGGCCGGCTATGGCCATGGCGACGCCGATGATGCCGGAGATGATGACCGCACCGAGGCTGCTTACAAAGAGTTTTCTGAACTGGAAGTTGCGGGCGATGACGGCGTTCTGGATGGAGGTGACAGCCCCGAAGAAGAGGGTGAGGCCGAGGACGCGGAGGACGGGGGTGATGAGTTCGTTGTCGTAGAATACGGCTATCGCAGGAGAGGCGATGAAGAGGATGATGTAGAAGATGAGAGCGACGCCGAGACTGAGGTAGAAGACGGATGAGTAGTCGGTTTCGGTGACATCTTTTTTCTGGATGAGGGCGGTGTTGAGGCCGCTTGCAACAAAGCACTGGGCTATCGTGATGAAGACGGCGATTAAAGCGATGATTCCGTATTCTTCGGGGAGGAGAAGGCGGGCGAGGAGAATCTGGACGATGAACTGCACGCCGGAGACGCCGCCGCGTTCTAAGAATTTCCAGAAGAGGGAACTGAGGACGTTTGATTTGAGCGAGGTGTCCGGCATGGGAGGGAATCAGGCTGTTTTATTTTTAAGGTGTTCGAGCCAGTCCTGATTGTCAAGGTACCATTGAATGGTTTTGATGATGCCTTCAGCAAACGGGGTTTCAGGCACCCAGCCGAGGTCACGGCCGATTTTTGCCGGGTCTATGCCGTAGCGTTTGTCGTGGCCTTTGCGGTCGGCGACGTAGGTGATGAGGTTTTCTGTTATGCCGGCGTCGTAGTGGTCGTGAAGGTAGGAGATGACGAGTCTGACGATGTCGATGTTGGTTTTTTCGTTGTGGCCGCCGATGTTGTAGATTTCACCGGCAGAGGCGTTTCTGACGACGAGGTCAAGGGCGCGGCAGTGGTCTTCGACAAAGAGCCAGTCGCGGATGTTTTTGCCGTCGCCGTAGACAGGGAGGGGTGTCTTTTGGAGGCAGTTCTGGATGAGGAGGGGGATGAGTTTTTCAGGGTATTGATAGGGGCCGTAGTTGTTTGAGCAGCGGGTGATGTTGGCGGGGAAGCGGTGGGTGTCTATGTAGGATTTGACGATGAGGTCAGCTGCCGCTTTTGATGCGGAGTAGGGGCTGTGGGGGTCAAGAGGGGTTGTTTCGGTGAAGTAGCCGTCGGGACCGAGGCTTCCGTAGACTTCGTCGGTTGAGACCTGAAGGTATTTTTTGCCGGGAAGGTAGGTGTCGTTTTTGGTCAGCCATGCCTGTTTGGCGT
>CAZAWD010000047.1:0-7612 GCA_964488725.1 uncultured Methanomicrobiales archaeon
ACCATGGCGCCCGCCCATGTTTATTATTCTACCGCGTATTACGCCCATCCGTCCGCGGCACTGATGGCAGATAAAGAATGGCTGGGAGCTGACCTCATCTTCGATCTGGATGCTGATCATATTCTTCATGCACCGTATGAGGTGATGCTGGCACGGGTAAAAGAGGACCTGATTAAACTTATCGACATGCTTACCGGCGAACTCGGGTTTGCCCGTTCGGATTTGAAAATCAACTTCTCCGGCGGCCGCGGATATCATGTCCATCTGCCGCTGATGAAGCTGCGCGGATGGAGCAGTGCCGAACGTCGTGAACTGGTAAATTATGTTTCCGGCACCGGCGTCTCGGCCGAAGCCATGCTGAGATCCAAAAACACCGCGGGCTGGCCCGGACGATGGCGGGCGGCACTAACCGAAGAACTTACGCGGATTCAGTCGCTTACCCCCGACGATGCGCGGGCATACCTGTGCGGTCTGCCGGGCGGCGTGAGCGAACGTTCCGCTGATATGTTCCGCAAACATCTTCCCGAACTTCAGGGAAAGATTACGGTCAGCCCTGAAAGTTTCATCGACAACAAACTCATCAAATCCCTGACCTCTCCGGAAAACCCGGCGTTTCAAACCAAAATTCTTGCCCGTGCAGCCCAGGCTGACGAACCGGTAACAACCGATATCAAACGGCTCATCCGTCATCCGGGATCTTTGCACGGCGGGTCCGGGATGCGGGTCATGCCGCTTGAACTACAGGATCTGGATGCATTTGATCCGCTGACGGATGCTGTGGTGTTTGGTGAACAGCTGGTGGAAGTATCGTGTGCATTTCCACTGACCATGCCGATTCTCGGCAGCTCATACACCCTTACGGCCGGTTCAAACCGGGTTCCGGAAGCGCTTGCGGTATTTTTATGCTGCCGCGGGATTGCCGAACTGGGCGGAGGTGTCTGAGTGGGCCGCATCAGCATTTCCGATCTTCACGGGTATCTGATTGACGAGCGAAGCATGGGGGGTCTTTCTGATATCCCGGCGACCCTGTATGAAGAGATCCAGACCGATATTGTATCGCTGCGGAGTCAGGCCGCGGGGTCGGAAGACCCGTTTGGCGAGACGGCACAGGGCCTTATTCGCGAGCGCGAGAGTCTGCGTGAATTTCTGCGCTCTTTGTATGCGGTGCGCACCCAGAAAATTATGAACCTCGCCTTAGCGCGGGCGAATGGAGACGACATTAACCGAACCGAGCTCCAAATGATGGTTCCCGGTGAACGCGCGCTGTTTGATGTCATCTATGAATCATGCACCTCGTGCAGAAAAGCTCTTTTAGATGGGAAGCCAACATTAGAGGTTACTGCATACAAATATGCTGCACCCGAGGCCCCGACCGCACCGACAGCTTCACCCGTTGCGGAAGATTCAGCTTTGGAAGAAGAAACTGATGCGGAACAAACCGCGGAAGTAATCGAAAGCAGCCATGCAGAAACAGCTCCCGAACCGTACCGTGTTGTAGCAGTACGTTCATCCATTCCAGAATTTCAGGATTATAACGGACGAATTTACTCTCTTTCGCCAGGAGATGTCGTGTCCCTGCCGTCACAGATGGCAGATATTCTGTGTAAAGACAACAAAGCATTAAGTATCCGTATTCGCAAATGAATAATGATATTTAATGGCCCGCGTCATCAATTCGGATGTGCGGGTTTCCATCCTATAGAAGGGGTAAATATTCATGAAGAAACCAGTAAAGTTCAATACCTACTGCCCTTACTGCCGTAAGCACACAGAGCACGAGGTTGAAAGAGTTAAGAAAGGAAAGACAACAGGTCTCCACTGGATTGACCGCCAGAAAGCACGCAGAAGCAATATCGGCAACCGTGGAAAGTTCGGCAAAGTTCCGGGAGGAGACAAGCCGACGAAGAAGATCAACGTCCGCTACCGGTGTAAGGAATGCGGTAAAGCCCATCTGCGCCCGGGATT
Source organism: uncultured Methanomicrobiales archaeon (assembly GCA_964488725.1). Taxonomy (GTDB): domain Archaea; phylum Halobacteriota; class Methanomicrobia; order Methanomicrobiales; family Methanocorpusculaceae; genus Methanocorpusculum. The sequence continues at coordinate 1,966 of CAZAWD010000047.1, forward strand.
CCGTGCAGGTAAATTCGAACTTACGGAGTGATTGAAATATGGTAAAAGCAACCCGCGAAAACCGGAGCAAGTTTCTGAAAGTAAAATGCCCGGACTGTGAAAACGAGCAGCTTATATTCGATAAGGCAACTTCTGTTGTTGAATGCAGTGTCTGCGGCCGTGTTCTTGCAGAACCGACCGGCGGCAAAGCATCGATTAAAGCTGACGTTATTGCAACGTACGAATAATATAAGAAAACGGTTACATCAATGAGTGAAAGAGACTGGCCAATAGAAGGAGAACTTGTCGTGTGCAGCGTGACGGAGGTAAAAGACTTCGCCGCGTTTGTAACCCTTGATGAGTATGAGAAGCGCGAAGGACTGATTCCGATTGCGGAAGTTGCACGCGGATGGATAAAATATATCCGCGACTATATCCGCGAGGGGCAGAAGGTTGTCTGCAAAGTGCTGAGCGTTGACTCTTCCCGCGGCCATATTGATCTTTCACTGAAAGATGTGAATGAACACCAGCGCCGTGAAAAGATTCAGGACTGGAAAAATGAGCAGAAAGCAAATAAATGGATAGGGTTCGCGTCAGAAGCGTCCGGAATTCCGGTAAAGGAGTTCGAGGATGCGATGTATGCGGAATACACATCTCTTTATTCTGCATTCGAAGATATGGCCCTTGACCGGGAAAAGACGCTTGCCAAGTTTAACCTGCCCGATACCGGACGGGAAGCCCTTGGCAAGATGGCTGATGAAAATGTCAAAGTTCAGAAAGTTACGGTGAGTGCAATTCTTGAACTGACTTCAAATAAGCCTGACGGTGTGAATATTATCCGCCGTGCTCTGCGCAGTGCATCTCCGAAGGTCGATGGTGCTGAAATTGAGCTTTTGTATCTGGGCGCTCCGAATTACCGCATAAAGGTTACCGCAACCGACTATAAGAAAGCGGAACGTGCCCTTGTCAAGGCTGCTGAAGCCGCTATAGGGGTTATGCAGCGTGCGGAAGGTACCGGAACGCTTATTAGAAAACAGAAGTAAAAAAATGTCCGGTCATATTCGCGAGTGTCGAAATGATCACATTTACACTCTTTTAAATTTTTGTCCGGTCTGCGGGGAGCCTACGGTTTCAGTTCATCCTGCACGATATTCTCCGGAGGATCGGTTTGGCAGGTATCGCCGCATGGCTAAGGAGCAGGAGCGGGAGCGGGTATAATGGATGCGGTGAATATCCGTTGGTTTGTGGAAGATGTACCGGCACATTCGGGTGAAGTCGCGATTGCAGGGCTTCCCGGAGTCGGACATGTGGGAAAACTGGTGGTTGACCATCTTATCCGGATTATGCATGCTGAAAAAATTGCAGAAATTACGTCAACCCTGTTTCCGCCGCAGATGTACCTGAATGAAGAAGGTGTTCTGCGGTTTCCCCGAAACGAGGTTTTTTTTGTACCGGCCGCCGGAAACCAGCCGGCGATTATAGTTCTGGCAGGCGACTGCCAGAGCGTGGGGCCGGAAGGGCATTATACGCTTGCTGAAACATATATCAAAATTTTTTCAATGCTGGGCGTTTCCCGGGTGTATACGCTTGGCGGTTACGGGATCGGCCGGCTGGTTGACACGCCGCGGGTTCTGGCAGGTCTTTCATCTGCTGCCCTCAAAGAAAATGTTGAAGCGGCCGGTGCGGTTGTCAACGGCAGTGAACCGGTCGGCGGGATTATCGGAGCGGTCGGTCTGATGGTCACGTTTGGAAAGGCTGCCGGTATGGACGGGGTTGCGCTGCTGGGCGAAACGTCCGGGTATCTGGTTGATCCGGTAAGTGCAACAGCTGTTCTGGACGTTCTGGAAAGACTAACCGGTATTTCAGCCGATCGCCGCGACCTTCTTGAGCTGGCAGATGAGATGCAGAGTGAACTTTCGGCGTTTGCCTCGTCTATGCAGAAAAATGCAGCTGACGATCTGCGCTATATCGGGTGAACGGCAATGAAGCTGTATACCGATTTGCACATTCATTCCTGTTTTGCAATGGCGACCTCGCCGGAAATGAAACCGGCGACGATTTTATCCGGGTGCCGGACAAAAGGTATCGGTGCGGTTGCAACCGGCGACGCCCTGCATCCGGTGTGGCGTGAGATGTGGGAACCGTTTTTATCAAATAAAGAAGGGATAGTGGTGGTTCCCGAAGCCGAAGTTGAGGACAATCACCGGGTTCACCATCTGATTCTCATGGAGACACTTGAGCAGTTTTCTGATTTACAGGAAGCGCTTACCCCGTTTTGTTCGCATCTGACAACAGCCGGACGGCCGCATGTGTATGCCGACGGTGAGACTATCGCGGCGCTGGTACATGACCATGGCGGGTATATCGGGCCTGCTCATGCGTTTACGCCGTGGACGTCACTGTTTGCCGCATACGATGCGCCGTCGGCCTGCTATGGGACGGAACGCTATGATTTCTGCGAACTGGGACTTTCAGCCGATTCTTCGTATGGTGCCGGGATTGCAGAATTTGCCCATACGCCGTTTCTGACAAACTCCGATGCCCACAGTCAGTATCCGACAAAATTAGGACGTGAATTTACCGGCGTTGATGTTTGTACGCCGACGCCGGCATCAGTCCTTGACGCGGTTATGCGCGGGTCAATTACCATGAACGCCGGATTTTTCCCGGAAGAGGGAAAGTATAACCGGACCGCATGTCCACGCTGTTATGCACAGTTTTCGTGGGAAGAAGCAGAAGCGCTGCACTGGAAATGTCCGCATGATGCAGGACGGATTAAGATAGGTGTCCGCGAACGTGCGCTTTCCATGGCAACGGTTCTGCCACGGTCACGGCCGCCGTATCTGAAAATAATCCCGCTCGGCGAAGTAATATCCCGCGTTTTGGGTGTTTCATCGCCGAACACTAAAAAAGCACGGGAACTGTATCAGCGATTTATTGAAACGTTTGGCAATGAAATTACGGTTCTTCTTTCAGCGCCGGAAAGTGAAATGGCAGAAATTTCAGCCGGAACCGCACACGGGGTTATGGCAATGCGGGAAGGCCGGGTTATCCTTCATCCCGGCGGCGGCGGAAAGTACGGCAGTTTTGAGTTTGCCTGAATAAATACACAGTATTAAATATCTCCGGCGCTGACTAATCTCTTAGTATGGCAGGGAATTTTGAGTGTACGCAGTGCGGGCTGTGTTGTCTGGGGATTGGAGAAATCGTCCGAATGGACAAACAATTATCCCGCTACGGGATTGTGGTGCGCAATGAAGTGGTCCGTGATACGCGGCAGGCCCTGATTACGCCTGAATATCGTGAGCTTTTTGAACGGGACCATTCCGTGCAGGAGGAACATCCGTCGGCCTGTTTTTTTGTCAGACGGCGGGCGGACGGAAAATATGTCTGCACGATTCATCCATACCGGTTGTATATCTGTCATGACTATCATTGTTGTGCGGCCCGTATTTATCGCGATGGCAGCGAGTGCGGACGGGTAAAAGGCAAGGTATCACTTGTTTCATCAGACGAACAGCTATGTACCATATGGCGGGAATGTGTGCAGATGCAGGCTGATATGAGTCATGACCAGATTGAAGCCATGTTGAAAACCCACGGATATTCTATTCTTTATTATGACGGAGACTGAAATACCGGTTGTAAACGGAACCTTGCGCTGTACAAACGGGCGCACGGTGACACCGACTGACTGTAGGTTTTGTATGCATTCCCGGTATTTTATCATCAACGGCAAAAAAGAGCGGTCGCCCGCTCTGGCGTTTTGTTTATGTGAACGGGTGACAAAACCCGCGGCATATGAAAAAGCACGTGCCGTCGGGTGCGCCGAACGCGCCGGCGACGGATTTGCAAATATTGGAAATATTATTGCGTAGACGGTTACTCTTCCTGTTCATCCCGGATATTTTTCAGGGTAATTACCGGATCGTCGTCTTCTTCGAGGGTGATGACCGCATAGTTACCTTCTTTGCACGGCCCGGGGTTTACGCATATGCGGTGCCGGAAGCCGGCAATTCCCCGCTGTTCGTGAATATGGCCGCAGCAGATAATATCAAATTCTGAAACGATATCCGCGATAGCATGGCATCCGACATGCACATCAGGCGCGACTTCGTCTAATACCCCGTACGGCGGTGCATGGGTCAGAAGAATGTTCCAGCGGTTCTTTTTGGTTTTGGAAAGAACGTCTTTTGCGGCGGCGGCAATGTCCTCTTCGGTGTTTTCAAACGGTGTGTTGAAAGGCGAGGGGTTCGACCCGCCGATTCCGGTGATAGTAATACGGCCGATATCAATACTTTTGTGATGGACAACTATAGCCTCGGAAGCTTCGAGGACGGAAATAATCTGCCGGGGATCACAGTTTCCCGGGATTACAAAGGTGGGAGCGGGAATATCTTCCATGAGCGGTATGACTTTTTCAAGCGTCTGGCCAAGATCGGTGACATCGCCGCCGATGAGGACGTAGTCGGGATCTTCGTGGTCGAAGACAGCACGTGCTGCGTCCATATTGCCGTGGATGTCGGTGATGAATACTATCTCTGTCATGGTGTAGTATGTGTGATTTCATAGAATATCAAGTTCATGACTTTGCAGCGCGGGAACCGGACAAAGATACCATTAAACCTTCCGCCCGCACATGTATATTTTACGCTATGTCCTTTGTTGAAAATAAACGGCAGCAGATATTCCTCCTCATAGCAATATCTCTGGCCGGGCTCATGGACGGCCTTGACGGATCGGTAGTGAATATTGCCCTTCCCGTCATCGCATCAGACTTTGGTTCCGATACCGGGACGGTGGCATGGGTTACGATAATGTATCTGCTCATCGTTGCCGGCACCATTCTTATCTTTGGAAACATTGCTTCCCGCGGTCATCTCAAAAAAACATTCATTGCCGGTTTTGCCATATTTACAGCGGCCTCGATACTATGCGGATTTTCACCCTCGCTTGAGATTCTTATCGCCGCCCGTGCCATACAGGGATTAGGTGCTGCAATGATAATTGCCTGTGCCCCGCTCATATGCGTAACATTTCTGCCGGGAAAAATGCTGGGCGTTTCCTTTGCTCTGCTTACCGCGGCGTCTTCTATCGGGTTTGCAATAGGTCCGGCGATTGGCGGTATCATCACCTATGCACTGTCATGGCACTGGATTTTTTTCATAAATATTCCGATCGGAATCTTTGCTATTCTTTTCGCCTGGCGGATCGTTCCCAAAGGAAGTGCTGAAAAATTACAGCGGTTTGATGTCATTGGCGCACTTTTATTTTTCGCTGCTATGGTATGTGCAACGTTTGCACTGGAACGGTTTCCCCATATGGGATTTTCCGACCCGGCAATTCTTATCTCGGCCGGTATAGGTCTGCTTACGGCGGTGCTCTTTATTATCAGAGAAGGTAAAACTCCTCACCCCTTAATGAATCTGAAGGTGTTTACGTCATGGAAAGTAGACGCGGTATTTATTGCCTTCCTGATTATTCAGGTTGTATTCCTTGGAATTTTTTATCTTCTTCCGTTCTACCTGACCGCCGGCGCCGGTTTTAACACCCTGATAAGCGGCATCTTCCTTCTGATTCCATCAATCCTTACCGCCATTATCAGTGTGCCGTTCGGCCGATGGTCCGACCGTCTGGGCCGCCGCCGCAGGTTCACGGTTGCCGCCTG
>CAZAWD010000048.1:0-7536 GCA_964488725.1 uncultured Methanomicrobiales archaeon
GATACGATCTCACGCCGTGAGCTGATCGAACGGCTGATAACTATTCTGTTCGAACGTAACGACATGGAACTGATGCCGGGCCGGTTCCGGGTGAAGGGTGATACGATTGATGTTATCCCGGGCTACTTCAATGATATAATCCGCATCGAACTCTTTGGTGACAGTATTGACAGGATACGCGAGATTGACAAAATATCCGGTCGTGAAAAAGAACGTCTGGATTATTTTTATGTGTATCCTGCCAGGCATTTCGTGACGCCGAAAGAGGAGCTGGATGCGGGAATTGCATCTATTCGTTCTGAACTGGAAGAAGTTTTAGATGAGGGAACACTGAATGATCTTGCATCCCACCGTCTGCGTCAGCGCACCGAGTATGATCTTGAGATGATAGCAGAAACCGGGTCCTGTAAAGGTATTGAAAATTATTCCCGGCATTTCGACCGGCGCAACGTCAACGAGCGCCCCTATTGTCTTCTGGATTATTTTCCGGATGATTTTCTTCTGGTAATTGATGAAAGTCATCAGTCTCTGCCGCAGGTCCGCGGCATGTATAACGGCGACCATGCCCGTAAAGTTCCGCTGGTGGAATACGGGTTCCGGCTGCCCAGTACTTTTGATAACCGGCCGCTGATGTTTTCCGAGTTCGAGAAGTTTATGCGTCAGGTCATCTTTGTATCGGCAACGCCGGCCGAGTATGAACTGACGCATTCTGCTGAAGTGGTTGAACAGATTATCCGGCCGACCGGTCTTGTTGACCCCATTGTTGAGGTTCGCCCGATAACCGGTCAGACCAATGATCTGATGAAAGAGATCCAGGCTACAATTGCCCGCGGCGACCGTGCGCTGGTAACGACTCTGACAAAGAAACTAGCAGAAGAACTCAGTGAGTATCTGTCCGCTCACGGCATAAAAACACGGTATCTTCATTCGGAGGTTAAAACACTGGAGCGCACAGAGATTATCCGTCAGCTCAGACTCGGTATGTTTGACGTGCTGGTTGGCATCAACCTTCTCAGAGAAGGGCTTGACATCCCCGAGGTCGGGTTTATTGGAATTCTTGATGCCGATAAAGAAGGATTCCTGCGAAACACCCGCAGCCTCATTCAGATTATCGGAAGGGCGGCCCGAAATGCAGATTCACACGTGGTATTGTATGCAGATGTTATGACCGATTCCATCAAAGCGGCACTTGCTGAAACATCCCGCCGCCGGAGCGTGCAGATGGCGTATAACGCCGAGCATGGAATTGTGCCGGTAACCATTAAAAAACCCGTCCCTGAAAAAGAAGTTGATATAAAAGATATCAAACATATCCCGTCCGCTGAAATTCCAAATATGCTTATTCAGCTTGATGCCGAGATGAAACAGGCTGCATCCGCACTCAACTTTGAACGTGCCATTGAACTGCGTGACCGGATGAATGAACTGAAAAGAAAATCTGAATCTCATCAGTCCGTCTGAGTCGGATTACTCTTTCTCCGGCAGGCGCAGCGGTTTTTCAAGACCGATAGACGCGGCTTCCATCAGGTCATCATAATTCATGGTTGTTTCAACACATCCGTCAAGTGTTGTTACTACTCCGATGGTGGTCATCGAAATTTTCCGGCCCATCTCCAGCCCCTCCTTCACTTCCATCAGACACCCGACACCTATCATTGCCCGCGGATGATATTTTTTTACCATCCTTTTAATAAAGGTCGAACCCGGAATAATAAAAGTCATATACCCTGCTTCCTTCAGAATCGGAACCGCCGTTCCAAGCCCGCAGCGTCCGCATGAAATACATTTCAGGCCGTCTGGTGTCAGGTGCGCCGGGCAGTTGCGGTTGCGAAGGCACTGCGGGAAAAACACCACCCGCTCATTTGCCGGCACCTTCGCAAAATCCGTTGTATTCATCTGATTATCAATTTTAATCAGAAACTCCATCAGCTGTGCGGCATCCACTCCGAAAACCATACAGACCACCCGCACTGTCCCCTCCATTGCTGTAAAGAACGGACGAAGCAGCCGCGGGAAGTACATCCTCTTCTTTTTAATTGAAACTGCAATAAGTACCGCCATCAGAAGTGAAAAAAGCAACCAGACAACCAGTACAAGAATTACCAGCTCGCCTAAAATGTAGACAAGATTATTCCAGAGCGGGCTGTCCATAAATGCAAGTGAAATAATAGCCGGCATTATTTTAAATCCTTAAAGTCATACGGCGGATATAGGACTCCCTTTTCAGTAATAATAGCTGTTACCAGATCAAGCGGGGTTGCATCAAACGCATAATTCAGAACCGGCACCGACGCGGGAACCGTACACTTTCCAAACAGCTTTGCCACCTCATCACGCCCCCGCTCTTCAACTACAACATCACTCTTCCCTGCATCTTTATCAAATGTTGAGACCGGCGCTGCCACATAAAACGGAATATTATGATACCGGGCGCATACTGCGTGCATATACGTGCCGATTTTATTAAATACCGCATCTTTGGTAATCCGGTCGGCCCCCACCACCACCGCATCAATTTTTCCCTGCTGCATCAGATACGCCGCTTCTGAATCAATAATGGTCGTTACCGGAATCTGATCGCGGCTCAGTTCAAACGCGGTCAGCCGTGAACCCTGAAGGAGCGGACGTGTCTCGCAGGAGATGACAGAAATCTTTTTTCCCATCTTAGCAGCCGAACGAATAACACCGAGTGCTGTTCCCCACGACGAACACGCCAGAGCACCCGCATTGCAGTGCGTCAGAACGGTGCCTATCTGGGGGAGAAGGGTCGCTCCGTTATGCCCGAGAAGCATACATGTTTTGGTATCCTCCTCTGCAATGTTTTTTGCCGCATACAGCGCCATTATCCGTGCCATCTCCGGCGGAAGATTTTCCATACTGCGCAAAACCTTATCAATTCCCCATCCAAGATTTACTGCGGTCGGCCGGGTGCTGCGTAGCAGTTCTGCATCTGCTGCCACCGTCTCGGCAAACTCAACGTCTGCGGCGCATGATAATGCCGACAGAGCAACACCGAACCCGCCGGCAACACCCAGTGCCGGCGCTCCGCGCACGACCAGCCGTCGAATCGCATCCGCAAGTTCTGCAACCGTTTTAATGTCGATTATCCGATACTCACCCGGAAGAAGCGTCTGGTCAATTGCTTTAATACAGCTGTGTTCATCATCCCACCAGATTGTTTTTTCCTCGCTGATGACAGGTCCTCCGCGGCTGTGGTTCTGAATCATTTATTCTCAGCCTCCATTGCACAGATGAACGCTTTAGAAGCCGCCGCACCGCCCGACATAACAGAATCGGGAATGTCCTTGGGAGCAAGAGCCGTACCGGCAATAAAAATACCGGGTGTTGTACTCTTTGCCGGTGCAAGCTTCACATCCGTTGGCATGAGGAACCGGTTGGCATCAAGAGAAAGACCAAGCGACTCGGCAAGGCGGGTTGTATCGGGTTCCGGTGCCATACCAACCGACAACACGACCAGCTCGGCTTCCAGCCGGATAAACTCCCCGCTCTCCGTATTTTCCAGCGGAAGAACCAAATGATCACCTGCTGTTTCAATCTCTCCCGGAAACGCCCGGATAAAGACGACTCCCATCTTTTTGGCGCGCTCGTAATACTCCTCGTATCCTTTTCCATAGGCACGCAGGTCATTATATAATATGGCAACATCCGTCTCCGGATAATGCTCTTTTATGAGCATCGCATTTTTGAGCGCATACATACAGCAGACGCATGAACATAAATTCCGTTTAATTGACATGTCCCGTGACCCGACACACTGAACAAAGACCACACTTTTCGGAGGCTTGCCGGTTGAGAGTCTGCGCACCTCTCCTTTGGTTGGCCCTCCTGCATTTATCATCCGTTCAAATTCGAGGCTGGTAATAACATCAGCGTAGCGGAGGTATCCGAACTGGGATTTTTTCTGAGCATCAAAGAGCGTATAGCCGGTTGCGATAATGACAGCCGCTGCAGGTATCGTCAGCGTCTGCACCGCGTCCTGCTCTGTTGTGAACACCGCATTCTTCCCGCACACCTCAAAGCAGAGACCGCAGTTAATACAGTGCAGATTATCTTTTACCACAAGGTTCGGAACAGCCTGTGCGTGGGGTTTGTAGATGGCTTTTCGGACGCCGAGTCCCGCATCAAATTTATTATACACTTCAATGGGGCATATTGCTTCGCATTCACCGCATCCCGTGCATTCGGTTTCATTAATATAACGCGGATATTTGGTAACGGTAACCGTGAAGTTTCCGACACTTCCCTCTATTTTTTCAACCTCTGACAAGGTCAAAATAGTAATATTTTTATGGCGTGCGACCTCTGCCATTTTCGGTGAAAGAATACACATTGAACAATCGTTGGTCGGGAACGTTTTATCCAGCATTGCCATATGGCCGCCGATGGACGGTTCCCGCTCAACAATATAGACATGGACATTATGGTTTGCCAGATCCATGGCAGCCTGAATTCCGGCAACCCCTCCTCCGATGACAACGACATTACTCATGCAGATACCTCTGACCTACCGTGACATACGTCGCGGCATTTTTGAGGTTTCCTGCTACCTCCTCGTCGGTAAGTTCACGCATAACTTTTCCCGGCACACCCATCACCAGCGAGCGCGGCGGAATTTCTTTACGTTCCGATACCAGCGCACCGGCGGCAACAAGAGACCCGCGGCCTATCTTTGCACCGTTTAAGATGATAGCTCCCATGCCGATGAGGCAGTCATCTTCAATGGTTGCGCCATGCACAATAGCTCCGTGACCGATCGAGACATTTTTTCCAATGGTTACGGGTTTTCCGAGGCTTTCATGAATGACGGCATTGTCCTGCACATTGGAGCCGTCAGCTATTGTTATGGTATCCATATCAGCACGCAGGACGGCGCCGAAGAGGATGGTGACGTGATCGCCGAGATTAACGTCGCCTGCAAGGGTGGCATTTTTGGCGATGAAGGTTTCCTTTCCGATAGTGTGACCGCCGAATTCCATAGTGATTATATAATGGTATCTGGGGAGTTAAGAGGGTTACGGCAGAGGATGTCATGCCCGCACACAACAGCATCGTTTACATTGGATAACAACTATTATCACTGTTCCAAAGAAAATCAATATCCAGATGAACGGGCAGTCGAGTATACAGAATTTATTTCTTGAAATAAAATCAGCCGGTTTTTTTAAACGGCTATTTGGATGGAGGTCGGTGGTCGAAACATCCGATGCGGCAGAACGGGAGTGGGCCGGGCAGCAGCGGTCGTATGATGAACTGATGCATGCCGGCAACGAGGCACAGGCACGCATTTCATCGTTGATTGAGCGGCAGAATGAAATGAAACAGAATTTTTCCGAACGTGCCGCGGAAGAAGAGCGCAGGTATCATGAACTGGCGGTTCGCGGAGAGGGGCTCACTGCCGAGTTGACGCAGGCCCGCGAGATGCTGGCAGCAGTTTCGGCCGATAAAAATGCTGCTGTTACCCGTATAGCGGAGCTGGAAGCTGCTACGGCGCGTTTTTCCGAGGAAAATGTATCTGTCCGGGCCGCACTGACGACGGAAAATGTGTCCCGCCGGCAGACTGAAGAGCAGTATGCCGGACTGAAAGCTTCCTTTGATGAGCTGACGGCAACCGAACGCCGGCTGCGTGAAGAACTGGCGGTTGCTGCCGGCCGCGGAACGGTTGCAGCAGAACAGGCGGCGGCCCTGTCGGCATCACTGGACACGATAACCGCAGAACTTAATCAGGCCCGCGAGGCGCTGGCATCCGAGGGAGAAGGCCGCCGGCTCGAAGAGGAAAAATATGCCGCTCTCAAAGAGGAGTCTGATACCACGGCCTCACTGTTGCGTGAACTGCGTGATCAGTTTGCGGTTGAGTCTGAGCAGAAACGTGCGGCGGTTGAGCGGGCAAAGAATCTGACTGCCGAGTATGAGGCCGTGTCGCGTGAGATGCAGGAGGTCAGGTCTGCCTTGTCTTCGGAGACCGAAGGCCGGCGCATTGAAGCGAAAAAGTATACTGACCTGAAAGTTGAGGCCGATGAGATACAGGCCGATCTTTCCCGGGTAAAAGAACAGCTTGCAGCAGAAGAAAGTGTAAAGGCTGAACGTGCGGCTGAATACGAGCGCCGGGTTGAAAATCTTAACACCCTGGTCCGGCAGATGGAATCCGACCATCAGAAAGCGGCAGAGAAACTGAAAAATGAGTTCGCCGAGCATGAACAACATCTTGCTACGTCGTGGCAGCGGCACGAGACGGAAGTTGCCGAGTCTTTGAAAAGCATGGCAAAGAAGTATGACTGCGTCTGGTGCGAGAAGGGGGAGTATCCTAATCCCGGCACACCCGACAATGTGTTTCTGATAGGCGGGATGTATACCATCTTCGATGCGAAGAGTCCGAAAAATCCCGAGGAGCTTTCTAATTTTCCGCAGTATCTAAAAGCACAGGCTGAAGGGATGAAAAAATACTGTAAGCATGATAATGTCAGAAAAGAAGCATTTCTTGTGGTGCCGGTCTCAACCCTTGATGCACTGACGACCTTTATGTATGATCTCGCCGAGTATAAGGTATATATTATTACGCCGGAGGCGGTGCTTCCGATAGTGCAGGTTCTTAAGATGATTGAAGGCTATGAGTTTGCCGAGCAGCTGAGTCCCGAGGACCGGGATAAGTTGTGCCGGTTTATCGGCAAGCTCTCACACACCACAAAACGGAAGGTGCAGATAGATACGTACTTCTCCCGTGAGTTTGTGCAGGTGCTGCGTGAAATTGATACTCTGCCAGACGAGTTTGCAAAGGAGGTTGAGGGGTATGAACAGAAGGCGAAACTTAATCCTCCGATGGAAAAACGGGCGAAGATGATTCCGGTTGCTGATATTGAGTCGGATGTATGCCGTGTCGAAAATGAGATTCTCGGCTGGTCTGTAATGAATCAGTAAAAGTGTGAGGGATCTGGGTTTTTGAAGGGCCAAACCATCAGGGCACTGTCAGATTACTCCATATCCCTTAAGGGGTTTTACAATTATAGTATCAACGCGGGGATATATAAATCCCCGACCGCGCGGTGCGAAAGTGCCTCTCACCATCTTTTACCTCCGTCTCCTGATAACGAATACTATAATCAGGCCTGCAATAATTACCCCGGCGAAAATAAACCTGATGTCAAAACCAATTGATGCCGACCACGGGTCTGATGGAATTTTTCCATCCCAGTCAAAATTGAATACTTTTGTAAAGTATGCGGCTGCTTCTTCACTCTCAATGATAACTCCGGCTTCACGGTTATTTGTGGGGCTGTTATAATTCCAGTTCACCGATGAAATTAATACTGCTCTTCCGTCTGCAATCACTCCTTTGTTGTGTACTTTTAGAATTCCTTCCCGTCCGGTCATCAATTTTGCTTTTATATTGGTCTGTCCCATTGTGTTGAGTCGTGCGACGAGTTCGTCGTTATCCGCATCGTCCATTGTGTTGTAATACATGCCGTCCAGAATTATACGGACTCCAACCCCGCGACCGGCCGCTGAAAGGGCTGCCGTAAG
>CAZAWD010000049.1:0-7439 GCA_964488725.1 uncultured Methanomicrobiales archaeon
TGGAAGTGACACAAATGGCATCAAACAAAGTAATTGGAATAGACCTCGGAACTACCAACTCCTGCCTTGCAGTTATGGAAGGCGGTTCCCCAATAGTTATCGCAAACGCGGAAGGATTTAGAACAACCCCGTCGGTTGTTGCATTTTCCAAAGACGGTGAGCGTCTGGTCGGAAATGTTGCCAAACGTCAGGCCATCACTAACCCGCTGAAAACCATCAGCTCCATCAAACGTCACATGGGAACCGATTATTCGGTTGACATTGACGGCAAGAAATACTCCCCGCAGGAAATATCTGCAATGATTCTGCAGAAACTGAAACTCGATGCAGAAGCATACTTAGGCGAAAAAGTCGACAAGGCAGTAATCACCGTTCCGGCTTACTTCAACGACGCCCAGCGTCAGGCAACCAAAGACGCCGGTAAAATTGCAGGACTTGACGTTCTTCGTATCATCAACGAACCGACGGCTTCCGCTCTTGCATACGGCCTTGAAAAGGAAAACGAAGTTACCGTCCTTGTCTACGACCTTGGCGGCGGAACATTCGATGTCTCTATCCTGACGCTTGATGACGGTCTCTTTGAAGTCAAATCAACCGCCGGAAACAACCACCTCGGCGGAGACGACTTCGATGCACGTGTCATCGACTACCTCGCTGACGAGTTCAAGAAGAAAGAAGGTATTGACTTAAAGAAAGATCCGGTTGCAATGCAGAGGTTAAAAGATGCAGCTGAAAAAGCAAAGATTGAGCTGTCATCCCTGCAGAAAGCCAACATTAACCTGCCGTATATCACCGCTTCTTCCGACGGACCGAAACACCTTGATATCGACCTGACCCGTGCAAAGTTCGAGCAGTTAATTGACGACCTCGTCCAGAAGACGGTTGAGCCGGTTAAACAGGCGTTAAAAGACGCCAACATGACCCCGAAGGACATTGACCATGTGCTTCTTGTCGGCGGGTCGACCCGTGTGCCGATGGTGGTCGAAGAAGTCAAGAAGATTCTGGGAAAAGAACCCGATAAAAACATCAACCCTGATGAGTGTGTCGCTCTTGGTGCTGCCGTTCAGGGTGCGGTTCTGACCGGCGAAGCAAAGGATGTTGTCCTTCTGGATGTCACCCCGCTGACCCTTGGTATCGAGACCCTCGGCGGTATTGCAACGAAACTTATCGACCGCAACACCACGATCCCGACCAGAAAGAGTCAGATCTTCTCCACTGCCGCCGACAACCAGACCTCGGTTGAGATCCATGTCGTGCAGGGAGAGCGTCAGTTCGCCCGTGACAATTTCAGCCTTGGCAAGTTCCAGCTGACCGGAATCCCGTCCGCCCCCCGTGGAATGCCGCAGATTGAAGTCACCTTCGACATTGACGCAAACGGTATTGTTCATGTCTCGGCCAAAGATCTTGGAACCGGCCACGAACAGTCCATGACGATTACCGGCAGAAAAGACCTCAAAGACGACGAGATTAGCAAGATGGTCAATGACGCCAAGCAGTTCGAAGAGGACGACAAGAAGAAGCGTGAAGAGATCGAGCTGAGAAACAATGCAGACAACGCTGTCTATGCCGCGGAGAAGCTGTTAAACGATAAGGAAACAGCCGACAAGGTCGAAGCAGAAGACAAAGATAAAATCAAGAAAGCATCTGATGAGCTGAAAGAAGTTCTCGCAAAAGAGGACGCAGCATCCGACGATATTAAAGCAAAGATGGACGCCCTGCAGGAGGTTGTCTTTGCTGCAACATCAAAGATGTATCAGAAGATTCAGGAAGAGCAGCAGAAAGCCCAGGCCGCCGGAGCAGGGGCTGCGGGTGCTGATGCAGGCGCTGCCCCGAAGAACGATGACAATGTCGTCGATGCCGACTATGAAGTAAAGAAGGACTAAACTCCTTTTTAGGATGATAATATGGGTTCTGAATCGTACTACGATGTTTTAGGTGTTCCACGCAATGCAGCGGATACCGACATCAAAAAGGCCTATAGGAACCTCGCAAAGAAGTACCATCCGGATGTCTGTAAAGAACCGGGTGCGGAGGAGAAGTTTAAGTCTATTAATGAAGCATACAGTGTTTTGTCCGATGAGACTAAACGCCGGCAGTATGACCAGTTAGGACATGATAATTTCACCAATGCGTCGAAAGGTAATTATTCTGGTGCCGGCGGCGCAGGGTTCAATGCAGACTTCTCAGGCTTTGGTGACATCTTTGATTTCTTCAGCGGCGGAGGCAGCCGCAGGTCGTCGGGTCCGAAAACCGGCGACGATATGCTGATGCGTATCCAGATTACGCTGGCGGATGCGGTGTTTGGTGCCCAGAAAGAGATTGAGGTTATGCATACCGAGAGCTGTCCTGACTGTGACGGAACAGGCAGTTCAACGAAGAAGACAACAACGTGCCGCAAATGCGGCGGTACCGGCCAGATAAAACAGTTACGTAACTCCATCTTCGGCCAGATGGTTACGCAGTCGGTGTGTCCCGACTGCGGCGGACGGGGAAAAATTCCCGAGTCGCCGTGCCGGAAATGTAACGGGACCGGAAAAACCAAGGTCCGCCGTACGGTAACGGTAAATATTCCGCCGGGTATTGACACCGGTATGCGGCTTCGTATGGAAGGATACGGAGAGGCAGGAGACGCCGGCGCACCGAACGGAGATCTCTATATTGAGGTGTACGTTGTTTCCAATCCGAAGTTCGACCGTGAAGATGATAATCTTATAACCCAGTATGAGATTTCACCGGCTCAGGCGGTGCTCGGTTGCGAGGTTGAAATTGAAACGATTGATCACAAGAAGGTCGCACTCAAGATTCCGGCCGGTCTTACCTACGGCACACGCCTGCGTATTCAGGGCGAAGGTGTGCGGCGCAGAGGAAGTTACGGCAGCCTTCTGGTGAGGATTGTCATCGCAACGCCGAAACGCATCTCCGCAAAAGAGCGCGAGATGTATGAGAAGATTCTCGAGCTGGAAGGAAACAGTGATTCAGCTGGTTCCGGCGATGAGAAAGAAACAAAAGATACAAAAGATACAAAAGAAAAGAAGAAGCGCGGCTTCTTCAAATAATCTCTTTTTAAAATTATCTGACGTGTATTTCCCGGAACCGCCAGTCTTGTTTGTATCAATACTCTCACGACTGGTAAAAATAAAAAAAGGTGGATTTATTTTTTAAGATAGAGCTTTGCGTAGATGGTCTGACCCTTTCTGGTCGGGTGACGTTCGCCGAGATCACCGTTGTATACGGCAAAGACTGCTTTTGTCCCGTCCACTGTCAGCTCTTCGTCACGGGCATACTGATACCCCGGCATCATGACATCCACCGTGCCGAACACGTAGATCTCGCCGCGGGAAGCCTGTCCGCCCAGCCGGCTCTTTGCATTTCCATGCACCACGACTTTCCCGCCGTCGGCGTGGGTCAGCACATGCACATCAATATTTCCGCCGACAATAATCTCGCCGCCGAGCATAAAGGAACCGCAGTCTGAACCTACATTGCCTTTGACCGTAATCGTACCGCCGGTCATTCCGCGCCAGTCGCCGCGATAGGAAGCGCCCAGATAGTTTCCGGCGTTGCCGGTAACCACAATCTCGCCGCCGCTCATAGACGTTGCCGCAAAGTGACCAATGCTGCCGTTGACCGTAATTTTACCGCCGGTCATCCATGCACCGACATGCATATCCGCATCGCCGTTGACGACAACCTCGCCGGCAGACATCTTTGACCCGATATATTTCACCCGGGACAGATCGCCGTTGATAACCAGTTTCGTCTCTTCCGCGGTTGTGCCTGCCTCGCCGGAAACGGTAAAGTAGTTTCCAACCGTCTCAGTTGTCCTGCCGATATACACCGGCAGGGCAGCAATCTCATCTGCCTTTTTCCCTGCCATTGCATCCGGCGTAAAACACTCGGCTTCAATGAACAGTTCAGGCTGTTTCTTAATGGAAATTGTTACAGTATTCATTCTCCTGCCTCACTGTGTTGCGTCAATCTCAATGACTTTCGGGTTCTTCATAAACGCGTGCTCTTCAACCTCATAGTTGCGCTCGCTGACCGTGTAGTACTTCTTAAACATCTCAGTCAGATCGTGCTCAACCTGCCGGCTCGGATTCGTCTTTGCGTTAACCCAGTAGGTCTTCTTGTTGCCGTTGCTGACAATCTCGCTGTCGTTGATGATGACCTCTCCTGATTTAATGAGGTATTTGGCATTCGAGAAGGCCCACTCAATCTTTTCAGGATCGGACTCGGTTTCCGGATTGTAGGGATAGACTGCAACATCTGCCTGCATACCGACCTTCAGCCCGCCGATAACACCGCCCAGACCCAGCGTCTTTGCAGTTCCGGCCCGTGTCATCTGTGCAATCTCGTAGAGGGTCAGCTCGCGGTCAATACTGCCGAGCGTTGAGCGGTCACGAACCTTATCCTCATTCTTCATAGAAGCGAGCATATCGTTACGTGATTTTTCGCTCATAAGCCATTTCATGACACGCGGATAGCGGGTGAACGGACCTGCGTTCGGGTGGTCGGTGGTGAGGAAGCAACGCATATGATCTTTTGCGAGCAGTGCCATCTCAAGACCAATCGACCACTGCACACCGCAGACGTAAATGTCTTTGCTGTAGACATACGGCACAATTCCCGACCCGCACTCGACTTCAACATCGGTGTTTGCCCATTTCAGGTGGTTCAGTGCGGTTAAGTGGTACTCAAACGGTCCGTCGCCGGTCATGGTTGTCGTCTCGTCAAGGGTTACGAATCCGATATCACAGGTGAGCTGCGGATTTTTGTTGATGTAATCCATGACCTCTTTTCCTTTCGACTCAAAGTCGGCCCATGTGGTGCCGCCGTAGGAATGGAACTGAATGTGCGTCTGGTGAAGAACGGTTTCACGGCCGAAACTGTTGTTCGGTTTGATGTTTTCTGCAATCTTAAGCGTGTCAAGGGTTGTCGTATAGTTGCCGGGGTTGCCGAGGTTGTTTCCGTGCAGGTGCAGCGAGTGCGGAAGGTGCAGATCTTCGTTGACCCTGATAAGACCGTCAACAATCTGTTTTGGGGTGATTTCAAAGTAGGGGACCGGATCGTTGATGGTCATACAGTTCAGACCCCACGCCCATGCCTCTGTTCCTCCGGGATTCACGCATTTAATGCCGTAGCCTTTTGTCGTGCGAAGAAGCCAGGCGATGTAGGCAGCGGCGTTGTCAACCTCGTTGTTTCTGAGGTAGTCAAGAACAAACCAGTTGTTGCCAAAGAGCGGCAGTGCGGCCTGATCAATGATAGGCGTGTCACGCATCTCTTCGTGGGTGTGGCGGGCATACAGCGGCGGCATTGCTGCCTCCATGACGGTGGTATACCCCATATCAGCATACTTGTATGCAGTTTTAAAGACCGTCGGCACTGAGTTTCCGCCGGCCATGTGGCGAACGCCGCGGGCGGGTTCGTAGGGTGCCTGCAGTTTGTCTTCCGGCCGGAAGTTTCTTCCGACGTTGACTTTTGCACCGGCAACGTGTGAGTGAATATCAACACCGCCGGCCATGACGGTCATGCCGGTTGCGTCAATAATTTTTGCTGCATTGCTTACGCTGTTTACAATAACACCGTCTTTAATTGCAATGTCTTTTTTGTCGCCTTTAATTCCCTGTACCGGGTCAAAGACGAACCCGTTTTTAATCAGAATCTCGGTCATGCCTGAACAGCTCCTTTGATTTTGGTTACTTCGTCCAGAACTTTGTTCAGGAATTCAGCATCGGTCAGCATTCCTGCCGGCGGGTCAATAACTTTACGTGACTCAATTGGGACATTGTCCATACGATAGCAGGAACCGCCGACTTCAACACCGACGAGTGCCACCGGCACATGGCATTTGGAGACTGCCGCGGTCGGCGTCATATGCGGGTCAATGCAGACGGACGGAAGGTCGTGAATCTTTTTAACGGACTTGAACGGGAAGTGGGAACCCGGGTCACTGCCGATAACAAAGCTTGCATCGACTTCTCCGCGCATCAGCAGATCATTTGAGCTGGTCTCACCGGGATTGTACCGGGCAAATCCGCGGGACAAATCAACACAGAACGGGAAGCCGAACTGCCAGCCGAGAACCTGGCCGGAACCGGTGACGTTGTAGTGGCCCCGCATGGGAATGATGGCGGCTTTGGTGTATTTGTTCAGATCAGAGGTTAATGCAATTGCAATGTCGATGTTATGATTCTTACCAAGCGAGTGGGTAACGCCCATACCAAAGAAGATTGTCACAAATCTGCCGCTTTTAAGAAGCTCGGCGAGCTCGTAGATTTTTTCTTTTTCTACCCCGGCAACCTTGTCAGGCAGCGGCTCATTTTTCAGCGCAACACGCAGTGCGTCAAGCAGCTCGTAGTCGCGGCCCTGTTCGACCTGCACGTAGCAGTCGGCCAAAGACGACGTATCGGTCGGGCGCGGATCAACAACAATGATTTTACGGCTTTTCGTGCCTTTGACGGTGAAGTATCCGCGGGGGAAAATCGAATACCGCGACATGTGCCGCGGGTGGGCGTGAGCAGGGTTGCAGCCCCAGAAGATGACACGGTCGGCACGGTTCTTGACCTCACCGAGCGTGCAGGAGGGGATACCCACATCATGCACGGCAATAAGTGAGGGGCCGTGGCAGACGGTGGCGGTGTTGTCGACAATACCGCCGACCTTCTCGGCAATCATATGGCCGGTTGCCTGGGCTTCACAGGAGGTGGAAGACCATCCGTACATTAATGGTTTCTTTGCGTCGCAAAGTATTTCTGCGGTGTATTTTGCAGCTTCGTCATAGGTGATTTCTTTCCACGTTCCGTCGGCCTGTTTCATACGCGGACGGGTGATCCGGTCAGGGGCCTGGGCGTGAAGAAATTTCTCGGCACCGATAGCACAGGCATTTTTGACGGTGAGAATTTTCTTTCCGTCATCACTGACTTCGACTTCGATGTCGTCACACAGGGTCCCGCAGAACGGGCAGATTATATCAGTTTCCAGTTTTGTCATGTGTCTTACTCCTTGTCGCCGCAGGCGGTCAGTACTAAATCAATGGAACTGAGGACTTTTTCATTCTCTGCCGGCTCAACCTTTACAGGTGTGCCTTTAAATGTCGGCATGCCGGTTGAGTAGGTGTTAGTGTTGACGACCATGTTGGCCCATGGACCCATCGGAATCCAGCCAAGACCCGGGTGCGGACCCTGCGTGGCTTTAATGGCTTTCACCACAACACTTCCAAACTGGCTTGAAACTCTGACGTTGGTGTTGACCCAGATACCAAGTTTTTCGATATCGGCCGTGTCGAGTTCGATAATGCCGCAGGATTTCATATAATCCTCTTTTTCCTTTCCTGCTTCCATCGAAACACCCTGCTGGATGGTTCGTCCGGTAATCAGGTTTACGGTTATTTCTGTCAATGTCCTTCTCCTCTCTAGAGATGATTGTCGGAGCTTTTGTTG
>CAZAWD010000050.1:0-7388 GCA_964488725.1 uncultured Methanomicrobiales archaeon
CGGGCGGCCCGTTTTTAAATCCGGGCCCTTAGTTTTTCAACCAGCGGCAGTATCCCCGCATCTACCCATTCAGGGGTGCAGTAGTGGTCGTAAATACATAACCGTTCCTGCACGGTATACCCTGCGGCAATTTCTTTTAAGGCGTCAAGGGCCGGCCAGGGATGTTCGGGATTGATATAATCTATCGTAACCGGTGATACGCCGCCGAGATCGTCCACGCCGAACGCCAGCAGTTCAGATGCATTTGCAAGATTTGGCGGTATCTGTACTGAAATATCATCCGGCAGAATTTCGGATGCAAGACGCAGGGTGTCTGCTACCGCTTCAGATGAGGCGCCGGGAACGGCTGCCATTTCTGTTCCGGGTTTCGGGCAGAAGTTTTGAATAATTATTTCCTGAATATGACCATAGCGCCGGTGGATATCACGAATAACCTCAAGGGACTCGATACGGTCGTTTTGCGTTTCACCCAGTCCCAGAAGGAGGCCGGTTGTAAACGGAATCTTCAGGCGTCCGGCGGTTTCTATCATTTCGATTCGCACGGCCGGGTCTTTGCCCGGGCTATGGGCATGCGCGGGTATATCAGCGGTTGTTTCAAGCATCAGGCCCATACTTGCATTTACGCAGCGCATACGAATCATTTCATCTTCGGTCATGATTCCCGCATTTGTATGCGGAAGCAGACCGCGGGATAAAGCGTACCGGCACATATCATAACAGTAATCAAGAATCGAATTATACCCGGCGGTATGGATGTATGCTGAAAATCCCCGTTCCCGTTCCGGGCGTTCCCCGAAGGTAAACAGCGCTTCCGTGCATCCCGCATGAGCACCGCGGTCAATTGTTGCCCGCACGGCAGACGGCTCCATTACGCATCCTTTCTGCACCGGCCCCTTAAACGAGCAGTATCCGCATGCGTTCGCACAGACGTTTGTCAGCGGCAGGAATACATTGCGCGAAAACGTAATTGTCTTCATGGTGTCTCCGGGTATTTGCGGGAGATGTAAAACACCACAAAGGACGCCAGAAGCGCTCCTGCTCCGATTATATAAAACACGACAAGACTGGTCAAAAGACCTGCAATTGCCGCGATGATGGCGGCGAGAAGAAGCCCGCGTGCCCATCGCTCGAAGAAAATCCGGTATGTACCCACAATAGATAATGTATTTCATCTTCAGAGAACATCAACCTTTATTATTCTGCCGTCCAATAGATGAGTTATTCATGTCTGATCTGTTCTCGCTTATCATCGACAATCTGCTTTTCTATGGGCAGGTAATTGTGATTCTGGTAGATGTACTTGCCTGTGTTGTCGTGGTATTCTGGGAACGCCGGAATCCTCAGACAGCTATTGCATGGCTTCTTATTATGGCGTTTCTGCCGCTGGTTGGATTTGTGGCATATCTTTTCTTTGGAAGACATTTATACGGGGCCCATATTTTCAATAAAAAAACCGAGGCTGATCTGGCGCTTCGTTCACTTGCCAAAGATCAGCTGCTTGAATGGCATTCGGACCGTGCGGTAATGCAGGGTGAACAGGCTTTTTCCAATACGGTGGCTCTTTTGCTTACTACTGATAATGCAGTGTTTTCTGAGAATAATAAGGTGGATTTATTTACCGACGGCGAAATGAAGTTCGCGGCGGTGCGGGAGGCAATTCTGGGCGCCCGTCATCATATTCATATGGAATATTTTATTATCCGCGATGATGCCCTCGGCCGTGATATTGTTTCACTGCTTGCAAAGAAAGCGGCTGAAGGTGTGGAGGTGCGGGTGATTTTTGATGCGGCGGGGACGTATCATATTCATAAACGAAAGTTTTTCGGTTCTATTATAAAAGCAGGCGGCGATGTGCGGATATTTTTCCCGCTGAAGATTCCGTTTTTGAATACCCGTCTGCATTTTAGAAATCATCGTAAGATTCTGGTAATTGATGGCAAAACGGGTTTTATCGGCGGGTTTAATATCGGCGATGAGTATCTGGGGAAAGGGCCGCTGGGGTACTGGCGGGATACTCATTTCAAAATTCACGGTGCGGCGGTGGCGAGTTTGCAGACCCGGTTTATTATGGACTGGAATTATGCGGCGAAAGATGCGCAGCTGGTGGTGACTGATGAGGATAATGCATATTTCCCGGTTTTTGATCTGATGAAAGAGTATGGGACGTCACGTATGCAGATTGCGTCTTCCGGCCCCGATTCGCCGCAAAAAGCTATATATTCGGGGTATATGAGTCTTATCGGTCATGCACACCGTTCCATTTATATTCATACGCCGTATTTTATTCCGGATGAGCCGATGTTAACCGAGCTTCTTCTTGCGGTGAAATCGGGGGTTGATGTACGGATTGTGATTCCGTGTAAACCTGATCATCCGTTTGTGTACTGGGCGAACCATTCGTATATGGGTGATTTGATTCGGGCGGGGGCCCGCGGGTATACGTATAATGATGGTTTTATTCATAGTAAGATGGGGTTGTTTGACGGTGAGGCTATTACGGTTGGTACTGCTAACTGGGATATCAGGAGTTTCAAACTGAATTTTGAAACACATGCATTTGTCTATGATGCGGCGCTTGGAACGGAGATGCAGGCGGCGTTTCTTACTGAACTGGATACTAACTGCACGGAAATTACGCTTGATGAATATAACAGCCGCCCGCTGCTGACCCGTATTAAAGAGGGGGTGTCACGTCTGTTTTCCCCGCTTCTTTGATGTCTGAGGGGTATATTTTTATAGGCTGACGACAGAGTAGATATCATATGCGTCATATATTTTATATTACGGGCGTTTTAGCGGTGCTGCTGATTGCTGTTTTTTCAGCAGGGTGTACGATTACTCATGAGGTTCCGGCAACGCCGGTTCCGACTGCTCTGCCGACTGCGGTTCCCACGCAGGCGGTTCCGGCTGAGGTGGGACAGGGGCAGCCGCTGCTGGTTACGGTTAATGGTAGTGCTGTTCTTCGCATTTCTATTGATTCAAAGATTTTCGATAGTGATGCGGCGGCTATTTTAAAGAAGGGGGCGTCGTGGAACCCGGTTCCGGGGACGGGCGAGAAAGCACTGCTTCTTCAGGTTACGACAACGTATGTGTCGGGAACGAATGCGGCGGTTACGCTGTTGCCTGACAGTTATGAGGTGTATGTTAATGGTATCGGATATGATGCAAAGCGGGCTGCTGTTTTGCCGTCGGGATACACGATGTTTGAAAAGACAACGATTCTTCCGGGCGCCTCATATACCGGATGGTTTGTGTATATTGTTCCGGCCGGGAATGAAAAGTTCGGGTTCGATATCAATGAGCTCCCGCTCGGGTTTATCAGGGTTGATTATTAGAATCAACCCCGGTCTTTTTATGTCAGGTTCGGAATATATTTTTAATTGGTTCAAATACGTTCCGCATAAATCCGCTCATCTGTTCGGGGATGTCTTTTTCTGCATATTCGGCTTCGGTAAGAAGGACCAGCTGGCTGTTGAGCGCACGTTTTCCAACGGGGATGCGGGCGTATGTTCCGTTTGGCTGAAGCATGCGTGCTTTCATGTTGTCTGCAAGGACGGTGTCGAGAATATGGTGAAGTTTTGCTTTTACCTGTTCGCTGTAAATCGGGCAGGCTACTTCTACCCGGCGTTCGGTGTTGCGTGTCATGAAATCAGCTGAGGCGATGAACATTTTTTCATTTTTGCCTTCTCCGAATGCATAAATCCGGGAATGTTCTAGGAATCTTCCGACTATGTTTCTGACCCGGATGTTTTCTGTTCTGCCCGGGACTCCCGGCAGGAGACAGCATATTCCGCGGATGATGAGTTCTATTTGTACGCCGGCGCATGAGGCCTGTTTAAATTTTTCAATGATGTCTACGTCAGTGAGGGAGTTGATTTTAATCATGATTCTCCCGTCGGTTCCTTTGGCTATTTCTTCGTCTATGAGTCGGATTACTGTATTTTTAAGGTTTACCGGTGATACCAGCAGGTGGGTGTATTCTCCTTCCAGATTTCCAAGGGCCATGTTTTTAAAAAATTCGTTGGCTTCTTCGCCGAGGACCTGATTAGCGGTCATTAGTGATACGTCAGTATATTGTTCTGCGGTTCGTTCGTTGTAGTTGCCGGTGCCGACCTGCGTATAATACCGGATGGTGTTTTTTTCCCGCCGGGTGATGAGACATATTTTGGAGTGGATTTTATATTCTTCAAATCCGTAGATTATCCGGCAGCCGGCGTCTTCGAGCCGTTCTGACCAGTCAATGTTGTTTTGTTCGTCAAAACGTGCCCGCAGTTCTATCATGACGGTTACATCTTTGCCGTTTTCGGCGGCGGTGCAGAGGTAGTCGACCAGTTTTGTTTTGCTGGCCAGGCGGTAGATGGTTATTTTTATTGAGATGACGTTTTTATCGTTTGCCGCTTCTTTTATCATCTGTAAAAATGGTGCCATGCTTTCAAACGGGTAGGAGAGCAGGACGTCGCGGCGGGAGAGTTGTTTGAAGATGCTGATGTTTGAGGCGAGGTCGGGGCAGTCGTAGGGTGAGAATGGTTTGTAGGTGAGGACTTTTTTTGCGGCGTCGGGTAGTTCTTTTGCGATGGTGAAGGCATAGCCGAGTTTTAACGGGACGGTGGATGTGTATACCTGGGAATAGGAGATTCCAAGGGTGTCACAGAGATATGCGCTGAATTCTTCGGAGACGGGGTAGTTTAGTTCCATTCTGACGGCGGCGAGTCTTCTGCGTTCACGCAGGAGGTTCTGCATCATTTTACGGAAATCACTGTTAAGGTCGAATGCTTCGTCTTCAGGGTTGATGTCGGCGTTGCGGGTGATGCAGAGGATTGTTTTTTCAACAATTTCATACATGCTAAAGACGTTGGAGATGTTGTCATAGATGATGTCTTCGATTCTGACGTATCGCATCTGGGATTCGGGGAGGATGACGATGTCGGGAAGTACTGCGGGTATTGGAATGACGCCGAAACAGCGTTTTTCTTCGTCCTGCAGTACTGCGCCGATGTGGATTACTTTGCTTTGAAGGTGGGGGAAGGGGTGATGGGCGTCAACTATCTGGGGAGAGAGGATGGGGGCGATGATGTTTTTGTAGTATCGTTTGATGAATTTTGCTTCGCTTTTGTTGAGTTCGGCGATGGAGAGGTTTGCAATTCCGTGGACGCGCAGTTGTCGTTCGACGTCGGAGTAAATGCGTTCGCGTTTTTCATAGAGGGGGCGGACGGCTGAGTATACGGCGTCAAGTTGTTCTTTTGGTGTCATGCCGCTTTTGCTGTCGATTGCTCCGGCGTCCAGTGAGATGAGGTCGTAGAGGCTGCCGACCCGGATCATGAAAAATTCGTCGAGGTTGCTGGTAAATATTGCGATGAATTTTAATCGTTCGAGGAGCGGTACGATTTCGTCTTCTGCTTCGGAGAGTACCCGGTCGTTGAATCGCAGCCATGAGAGTTCGCGGTTCTGGGTGTAGTCGCCTATTGACGGGGCAGGGGAGCAGGGGGGCGGGATGGTCATAGGTCACCACGCCGGGTGAGGATGGCGGCAAGATAGCCTTCTTTTACGCCGGATTTGCTGATGAGTAAGGTGGTGCAGTTCCAGTGGCGGGCAATTGTTATGAGTATTATGAGGCCGGGGATGAGGGTGTGGATCCGTTCGGGGGCGGTTTTGAGGATGGCGGGTGTAAGGGTGGTAAGCGGGGTGTTTAGTATTGTCTGGATGGCGGAGATGTCGAGGCGGGCGGCGGGTGCGGTGTCGCTGAGTTCGGCGTAGAGTTTGGAGGCTGCCCGTATTGTGCCGCCGATGCCGCAGATGGTGTCGGTGCCGATGGCGGCGGGGACGGCGTGGGCGGTGAGTTCTTTTTGAACGGCGTCGGTAATTTTTTTCCGTTCGGCTATGGTGGGGAGGATTTGTTTGACGCAGGCGGTATATGCGGTAAGGGAGCCGAGGGGGAGGGAGTCGGTGAATTTGATTTCGCCGTTTTCGTAGATGACGAGTTCTGTGCTTCCGCCGCCGATATCAACGACGATGCCTTTTGGTTCGTTGATGCTTTGCATGGCGCCGTGGTAGTCGTAGAGGGCTTCTTCTGTTCCGGTGAGGACGGTGATGTCAAGGCCGCAGGATGTTTTGATGGCGGATATGACTTCGTCGGTGTTTTCAATGTTGCGGAATGAGGCGGTTGCGAGGCAGTGGAGTTCACGGACGTGGATGTATTCTAAGATGTGCTGAAATTCGGTGAGGATGTCAATTGCTTTTTTAATGCCTTTGGGGCTGAGACGGCCTTTTTTAATGTAGTTTGCCAGGCCGGCGGTGTATTTTTTGTTTATCATGAGCCGGATTTTTCCGTCGGTGACTTCGTAGAGTGCCAGACGGATGGTGTTCGAGCCGATATCGATGATGCCGTACATGATTTGTGATGATTAGTTTTGTTTAAGGAGATATAAAGGGTTCGCCGTCGTCATAAGGAGGGAGGGAGAAAATATGTCAGGTTCAATACATACATGTAACTGTTCACTCTGTCAGACACTATTTTAATATAGTATACCAACATAAATACTAACTACAGCATCCCCCCCTCCAAAAAACCCATATCTATCAAAATCCCCGCACAATAACCTGCCCCGCATACAGATTAACCGGATAGATTATGATTCAAACCAAAATTGTTCTCCATGGCATAGCCTTTCTTTTTCTCGGCCTGATTATATGTTCCGCCGGCTGCATCAACCTTGCATCAACGACCTACACAGCCGGCGTCAGTCCCTCATACGCCCCCTTATCCGAACTGAACTCCAGCACACAGGAATTCTCCGGCCTGGACATTGACATCCTCAAATGGATTGCAAAAGACCAGGGTTTTTTCATCTCCTTTACCCCCTGCGTCGTCTCCACCTACCAAAGTGAAATGGAAACCGGAACCATTGACCTCATGGCCGCCATGACAATCACCGAAGAACGAAAAGCCATTGTCAACTTCACCGACCCCTACCTTGAAGGCACATTCCGGATTGTTGCCAAAAAGAATTGCAACATAACCGCAAAAGACGTCTTCGCCGGAACCGCACGGATCTCCATTCAAAAAGGAAGCGCCCAGGAAGCATGGGTCATTAACCACTTCGGCCCGGAAGAATTCGCAGCGAGAGTTGCAGACGGCAGAATCAAACAGCGCTACATAGTAGACGCAGTACTTCAGGACGTATCAGGAATGGAAACAGACGCAGCAATCCTCACCGTAAATGCCATCGCCGGAATACTCCCCAAATACCCGCTTCTCCAGCCCATTGGCAACGTCGGTGAACCAAAATACACCGCCTACGGCGTCAGCAAAGAACACCCCGAACTCCTTACCAAACTCAACGCCGGCCTCAAAAACCTCATGGCCTCCCCCGACTGGCAGGAAATGCTAC
>CAZAWD010000051.1:0-7314 GCA_964488725.1 uncultured Methanomicrobiales archaeon
CGCGCAATCCCAGCCGTTCCGAAAGAGAGGATTCATTCATGCTTCCGCCCGCCGCCCCCCGATTAACACCGCATCCGCCTCAACCCGCTCCCGAATCAGCGGCGAGATGTAATCCACAGAAACCATATCCACCTCACGGCCGAACAACCCCTTAAGATACTCATATAACCCGACCAGATCAAACATACCGCCCCGCTCCGCAGAAAACAAATACAGCACGTCCACATCCGACCCCGGCCCGTCCTCACCACGGCTCACCGACCCGAAAATCCCGATCGTCTCAACGCCAAACCGCTGCCGCATCTCAGGTAAATTCACCTCAAGCTTTCTGAGGACATCCTCTTTAATACTCACATACTCAGACATTGATTTCGTACTATAGTATGGTCATACGACATCATGATGGTTTGCCCGGCAATGAGGAAACTGACGGAACAGAGATGGTTCAGCGTCTCACCCCGGTATGAAATGACGGAGGGGGAGTTACAACCCCTCAAAACTATGCCGCATTCAATGGGAAATCCGGTTCAAAGCGGCTCTGATTGGTATCCGCACGCATAAAACTCGTCAATAAACGAACATGAAATTTTTTCCGTTCGACCACAGACTATAAACCATACAACAGACAACACCTAATCAGTTTTAACCATGTCCCGCTCTGCATACCGGAACGACGCAAAAAAAGAAGTAACTTACACCCCGGAAACAAAACGCTCCCTCTACTCCATGCTGGAATTTGGTGCCTCCCACGCCTCACTAAAAGCCCAGGCTATACTTTATTTCAATAAAATCCTCACCTACGGCGACCTCCTCGACGAAGTGCATGCCTGCTGCGCCGGCCTTATCACACACGGCGTCAAAAAAGGCGACTACGTAACCATCTTTCTGCCCAACATCCCTCAGTGCGTCATCGCAGTTTATGCAGTCAACCGCCTTGGCGCCGTTGCCAACCTCGTTCACCCCCTTTCGACAAAATCCGAACTTGAATACGCAGTCTCACTTACCGGCAGCAAAATAATCCTCGCCTTTGAAACCAACGAAGCCCGCTGCGCCGACACCGGTGCCGCCGTAATCCGGTGCCGCACACCGGGCTACTTCCCCAAAACCCCCCGCGGCCTCATCCTCAAAACCGCCTTCACCTACTCAGTCCGGAAATCCGCCCGACTTGAAACCGCCGTTGAATGGACCGACCTCATTGCAAACGGCCGTCTTCAGCTCAAAAACGGAACCCCGCTCCCCAAAGACACCGTACAACCCGACGACATTGCCGCCGTCATGTATACCGGCGGAACAACCGGCGACTCAAAAGGCGTCATGCTCAGCAACGCCGCCATAAATTTCACCTCAACCTGGCTCATCAACCATTATGCAAACAACGACGCCCATATCGGCGACGCACTGCTTGCCATCCTCCCCGTCTTCCACGCATTCGGCCTTGCCGTCGTAATCCACGTCCCCCTCTCAGCCGGTCTGCGCATCATACTTATCCCGCGGTTCAACCCGAAAGACTGTGCAAAAATAGTCCTCCGTGAAAAAGTCAGCTACCTTGCCGGCGTCCCGGTAATTTACGAACGCATGTATCCATACCTGAAAGAACATAACTGTTCCTTCATCAAACACGCCGTCTGCGGCGGAGACAAAGTCACCGCCGACCTGCTCACCCGCTACAACACCCTCCTCATGGACGATACAAACCGGCTCAAATTCCAGCCGGGATACGGCCTCACCGAATCATGCGGATCCTGCGCCGTTACCAAAATGGAATATCAGACCTTTATTGAAGGCAGTGTCGGCACCCCGTTTTCCGGCATTGACTACTGCCTTGTTGAACCGGGAACAACCTCCGTTCTCCCCAACGACGCCGAAGGAGAACTATGTATCCGCGGCCCGTCACTCATGACCGGCTATCTGAACAACGAACCCGCCACCCGCGACGTTCTCAGAAAACACGACGACGAAAGCACCTGGCTGCACACCGGCGACATTGTCACCTTAAACGACGGCGACACCATCGTATTTCGCTCACGCTATAAACGTATGGTAAAAATCAACGGCATCAACGTCTACCCGACACTGATTGAAAACACCATGGAAGGCTGCCCGCTCATTCACGAAGTGTGCGCTGTTGCCGTCCCGTGGAAAAATGACCGGAGAATAAAACTCTATGTAACCCTCAAAAACACACCCCTGACCAAAACAGCCGCCAGTGAAGAAATCATGGCATACGCCAAAACCAACCTTAATCACTGGAGCACGCCGTTCGCCGTAACCGTGCTGAACGAAATGCCGCTCACGAAAATGAACAAAACAGACTATCGGGTCCTTGAGAAACGCGGCTGACGCGTGAAACCCAAAGAGTTGTTTTGAAACACAAAATATATTTCACATCCCAACCTACACCTATACCAATGTCCGCAGCACTCTACCGCAACGATGAACGCGTTGCCATATCCTACACACAAGAGGACGAACTGTCCCTCTACACCATGCTGGTTCACGGAGCAGAGCATGCTTCCCGCACGGCAACCGCCATTGAATACTTTAATAATCAGTTTACCTTCGCCGACCTCCTGTCGTTAATCGATTCCTGCGCGTGCGGCCTTCTGCGCCTTGGCGTTAAAAAAGGCGACCCGGTAACCATCTTCCTCCCCAATATGCCCCAGTGTCTGGTTGCCATCTACGCGGCAAGCCGTATCGGTGCCGTTGCCAATATGCTGCACCCCCAGTCCAGCAAAAAAGAACTGGTTCACGCCCTCACCCTTACCGGCAGCAAAATCATCCTCACCTTCGAACTCAACGAAGCGCTGTGCTCCAACATGCCCGACCTCACCATCGTGCGATGCAGAGTCCCTGAATACTTCCCCAAAAACCCCAAAGCATTTGCCGTCCGGTCCGCATACCTCTTTAAAATCCGCAGTGCAAAACAGTCAACCGGCACACCCGTCATAGAATGGAGCGACCTTGTGCGGGAAACAACCCCGCTTCCGCCGCACACGCCCGAAGCCGAAGATACCGGCGCCATCATGTATACCGGCGGAACAACCGGCGCGTCCAAAGGAGTTGTTCTCTCGAACCGTGCGTTAAACCATGCAGCAGAACGTATTGTCATGGAAAACGTTGCCGGGATCCCCCATATCGGCGACCGTGTGCTCTGCGTACTGCCGCTCTTCCATGCATACGGGTTTGTCATGTCAGTACACGCGACCCTGTCAGCCGGCCTGTGCTGTCTTCTCCTCCCCAAATTTTCACCGGGCGAATCAGCCAAACTTATCCGGGATAAAAAAATCCAGTATGTTATGGGCGTTCCGGCCATGTATGAGATGATGTATCCGTATCTGAAAGATGAGGATATGTACTACTGCCGGCAGGTTTTATGCGGCGGCGACCGGGTAACCCCGGAGATGGTGGAAAAATACAACGCGCTCTTGAAAAACAGCCCGGTCCAGTTCCGGCCCGGATACGGAATGACCGAAGCCTGCGGCGGATGTTTCCGTATGGACCTCCCGTACACTGAGTTCAAAGAAGGATGCGTCGGCGTGGTCTTTAAAGGAAACGACATCTGCGTTGTCACGCCCGGAACAACCGATCATCTGCCGATCGGCATGGAAGGCGAGCTTTGTATCACCGGTCCGCTGCTGATGAGCGGATACTACCATGATGAAGAAGCAACCAATGAGGTTCTTATTCGTCACGCGGACGGCCGGCTCTGGCTGCATACCGGCGATATTATGATTCTTGACGATTACGGCAACGCCTACTTCCAGTCACGGGTGAAACGGATGGTTAAAATCAAAGGATTTAATGTGTATCCGACGCTCATAGAAGACACCATGGCGCAGTGTCCGTTCGTAAGCCAGGCCTGTGCCATCGGAATCGCAACCGCTCAGGACTCGGTTATTAAACTCTATGTTGTGCTGCAAAAACTTCCCCGGCAGGTAAAGGTCGACGATGCCATCGCCGCCATTATGGAGTTTGCAAAAACCCATCTCAACGAGTGGAGTGTGCCGCGGTCAATTGCGGTTATCTCTGAACTGCCAATGACGAAATATAACAAAGTGGATTTCATGGCGCTTGAGAGGTCGGCCTGCTGATTATGTCCCCTTTCGTGTATCGCAACGATGCGGTAACACAGTTTGAGTTCAGTGCAGATACGCAGCGGTCGCTGTATTCGATGTTTCTCTATGGAGAGCGTCACGGGTCGCCCGATGCAGATGCGCTCTGGTATTTTACTACCCGTATTTCCTATGCCGGTCTGCATGAGATGATTGATGCGTTTGCCGCCGGTCTGATTCAAACCGGTGTTAAAAAAGGAGATTTTGTAACTGTTTTTCTGCCGAATATTCCCCAGTGCGTGGTGGCGGTGTATGCGATTAACCGAATAGGAGCGGTTGCCAATATGGTGCATCCGCTTTCAACGCGTTCTGAACTTGAATATTGTCTGAATCTGACCGGCAGCCGGTTTGTGCTGGCGTTTGAGGCGAATGAATTTCTCTGTGACGGGTTTGAGGTAACCGTTATCCGGTGTCTGACGCCGGAGTTTTTCCCGAAGAATCCAAAAGGCCTGATTATGAAGATGGTGTTTAACCATTCAATGCGGGATGCGAAACGGATATCCGGTGCGGTGCTCTGGACGGATATACTCAAAGACGGACGGGATTTTTTAACGCGGGGCGGGGCGCTTCCTGAGGATACGACGAAGAGCAGTGATATTGCGGCTGTTATGTATACGGGCGGGACAACGGGTGATCCGAAAGGGGTGATGTTGTCGAATGCGGCGATTAATGCCAGTACGTCGGAGATGATTCTTGAAAAACTTGATAATGCGCCGCATATCGGGTATGCATTTTTGTCGGTGCTGCCGGTGTTTCATGCGTTCGGGTTGTCGATTGTGATTCATGCACCGTTGTCCGGGGGTATGCGGGCGGTTCTTCTTCCGCGGTTTAATGCTAAAGAATGTGCGAAGGTGATTCTTACCGAGAAGATTGAGATTCTGGCAGGGGTTCCGGCAATGTTTGAGCGGATGTATCCGCTGGTGAAGGATGCGGATTTGTCGTTTGTCAAACATATGGTTTCCGGCGGGGATACGGTGTCGCCGGAGCTGGTCGGCCGGTATAATGCGTTGCTGAAGGGCACGCAGTTTCTGCCGGGTTACGGGCTGACGGAGGCCTGCGGGGCGTGTCTGCTGACGAAGCCCGGGTATGATGAGTTTCCCGAAGGGTGTGTGGGGCAGCCGCTCCGGAAAAATACGGTGTGTCTGGTAACGCCGGGAACCGATGTGGTTGTGCCTGATACGGAGGAGGGGGAGTTGTGTATTCGCGGGCCGATGCTGATGGATGGGTATTATAAGAATGAGGCGGCAACGGCCGGGGTTATGCGGCGGCACGCTGACGGGCTTGTCTGGCTGCATACGGGGGATGTGGTAACGATTGATGCGGATCACAATATTATTTTTAAGTCGCGGTTTAAACGGATGGTGAAGGTGAACGGGTATAATGTGTACCCGACGATGATTGAGACGGCGATGGAAAAATGTCCGCTTGTTTCCGGGGTGTGTGCGGTTGCGATTCCGTGGAAGACGGATACCCGGATGAAGCTGTATGTGACGCTGGCAAATCCGGCAGGGGATAGAGCGGCAGTTACGCAGGATATTCTTGCAT
Source organism: uncultured Methanomicrobiales archaeon (assembly GCA_964488725.1). Taxonomy (GTDB): domain Archaea; phylum Halobacteriota; class Methanomicrobia; order Methanomicrobiales; family Methanocorpusculaceae; genus Methanocorpusculum. Next base: position 5,658 of record CAZAWD010000051.1, read on the forward strand.
TTGCACGAGCGCATCTGAACCGATGGAGTTGTCCGGTGAAGGTTGAGGTGCTGGATGCGATGCCGATGACGAAGATGAGTAAGACGGATTATAAAGCGCTGGAAAAACGTGATCCGTAATTCGCGCTGTGCGGAACGGGGATCTGACGCACGATTTTTTCCGGTTGGGTCGGTAATTACACGGATATGTAAATTCAGGTGAGTATGGCGGGTTAGATATTGGCGGGATTGGGTTCTATTTGGCTGTTTTTGGGTGAACACGGTGTCTATTTGGCACCCTTCGTCCCGAAACCATTTTTATGCGGCCGCGGCAACGCTGTTGTGTATGCTGCGTGCTGTTTACCGTAATGATGAGATAACAAAGCTTGAATATACTGCTGATACGAGGCGGTCGTTGTATGCGATGTTGGCGTATGGCTGTGGGCACGCCGGAGGAGGTGCGAATGCGGTTCAGTATTTTAATGCCCGTATTTCGTATGGTAATCTGCGTGAGATGGTGGATGCGTTTGCTGCCGGGCTGGTGGAGTACGGGGTTGGGCGGGGTGAGGCGGTGACGATTTTTCTGCCGAATATTCCCCAGTGTGTGGTGGCGGTGTATGCGGTGAACCGTATAGGGGCGGTTGCTAATATGGTTCATCCGCTTTCTACTCAAAAAGAGCTGGAGTATGCGGTCCGTCTTGCAGAGAGCAGGTTTGTTCTGGCGTTTGAGGGGAACGAAGGGCTCTGCGAGGGGTTGGGGGCGACGGTTGTCAGGTGTCTGACGCCGGAGTTTTTCCCGAAAAATCCGAAAGGTGCGGCGATGAAGCTGGCGTATATGTATTCGGTTCGCCATTGCCGCCGTGCGGCGAGGGTGACGCTCTGGACGGATATTCTGGCGGCCGGCCGGGTGTGTCTGGCGGCGGGTAGGATGCTGCCGGCTGATATGGTGGAGGGTGCTGATACGGCGGTGTTGATGTATACGGGGGGGACGACGGGGGATCCGAAGGCGGTGATGTTGTCGAATACGGCGATTAATTCTATTACGGCGGAGTTGCTGATGGCGAAGGTGGATGGCAGGCCGCATGTGGGGGATGCGTTTTTGTCGGTGCTGCCGCTTTTTCATGCGTTCGGGCTGGCGGTGGTGGTGCATGCGCCGCTTGCTGCGGGGATGCGGGCGATTTTGTCGCCGCGGTTTAATGTGAAGGAGTGTGCGAGGCTGATTGTGGCGGAGCGTATTGCGATTGTGGCGGGTGTTCCGGCGATGTTTGAGCGGATGTATCCGCTGATTAAGGATGAGGATTTGTCGTTTGTGAAGCATATGGTGTCGGGCGGGGATACGGTGTCGTCTGATTTGGTGAGGCGGTATAATGTGCTGTTGCGCCGCGATGCGGGCGGGACGGCGTTTCTTCCGGGGTATGGGCTGACGGAGGCGGCGGGGGCGTGTCTGCTGATGAGGCCGGATTATGAGGAGTTCACTGAAGGGTGTGTGGGGCAGCCGCTGAGGGGGACGGAGGTGTGTGTGGTTGTTCCGGGGACGATTGATGAGGTGGCGGATGGGGATACGGGGGAGTTGTGTATTCGCGGGCCGTCGGTGATGACGGGGTATTATAAGAATGAGGCGGCGACGCGGGCGGTTATGCGGCGGCATGATGACGGGCGGGTCTGGCTGCATACGGGGG
>CAZAWD010000052.1:0-7292 GCA_964488725.1 uncultured Methanomicrobiales archaeon
GATAGTCTCCGGGCGCATAGCCCACCGTATAGTCGCTGCCGGCAATAACACACCCGACTCCGAAAATTACGAAGCATAGCACGATCGCGGCCGACAGGAGATAATGAACTTTCATTAAAGTGTATTATTATCTTCATACCTCATCAATATAACTTCGGTGCCGGCACGTGTATGCGCACACGACGGTCTCACGACAGAGAATATTTTTTGAGAAGTTCGTCCCGCATGCCGGAAGACTCAAGACGCTTCAGTCCTTCGTTAATTACCGTTTGAAGAACGATATCACCGTTATTTATAGCGACGCCATACTCTTCGCCGGTCTCATACACCGAGAGAATTTTCAGGGAACTCTTCGAGGCCTCAGAGCGCAGAACAGCATCATTGAACACAGCCACATCAATCTCATTCTGATACAGTGCATCAATCAGCGCGGCCTGTGTCTTATAGGTGCTAAGCGTGCCCGCCTCTTCCATTGCGCTTCCCGTATCTCCGAAGAATGAAACCAGCCATTTAAACGTACTTGTCCCCGACACCGCAGCAGCACGGAGTTTGCCCGATTCAAAATCAGCGGCAGTATAGGTACTGGTATTAAGCATCCCGACACCGATATCAGCAGAATAATACGGATCGGAAAACGCAACCCGGCGCTCGCGTTCTTCCGTAATCGTCATACCTGCAAACCAGAGATCAAGTTCACCACTCTGCACCATCCGGATATTGTCAATCCATGAAACATCTTTAAACGTGACATTAAATCCAAACGTATCCGCAATCCACCGCATTGAATCAATATCAAATCCGGTGTTATTTCCATTTGCATCCAGATATGAAAACGGTGCATGGTCAATATCAATTCCAACCACATATGAATCTTTCATATAGGGAATGTGATAGGTGTCCATCAGTTCCTTCCTGTCAGAAGAGTTCTGAAGACGGGACAGTCCGGTATCAATTTTTGACAGAAGCTCGGAGTCGCCTTCCCGGACTACCACCGACAGTTCAATCGGATCGTCTTTCAGGAACCCCGCAAAGAACAGGAACGGATAATCGTTAAGCGTATCTGTAACCTGGGACGTGCGGATAATACAGGCGTCCGCCTTGCCCAGAACAACACTCTGGGCGGCAGCGGCACTGGTGGGACAGTATATTATTTTACCTGCTGAGTCCATTGAATTAAACAGATCTGTTCCAAGCACTAATTTCAGATACTGGGCAAGAGAATCTTCACGGTCGGCAACATAGGCGATCGAACCATTCCCGGATAAAACATCCTCCGGCTTACATGAGGTCCCTTTTTTCATAATCAGACAGTTATATCCGTTGATGAAGGGAATTGAAATCTCACCGCCAAACTCCTGAATATAATTCTTTGGAAGACCTGAAACATACATACTGATAGTGCCGTTTGCCAGTTCGGCGGCAGCATCCGCAGGATCTACAGATACAAACCTAAGAGATAGATGCTGATCATCAGCAGCCCATTGTAAAGAGTCGACACCAAACCCTTCAGCATTTCCGGAGGTCATGTTGGTATAAGAGATGGGATAGTCTCCGGGCGCATAGCCCACCGTATAATCGCTGCCGGGAATAACACACCCGGCTCCGAAAATTACGAAGCATACAACGATAGCAACTGATAGAAGAGCAATGACTTTCATTAAGTACTTACATTTATCATCCTGCGACATGAATATAATTTCTATTCTTCATGTCACGCCGACCTGCATGCCCGCCAACCCTATATCTGTAAACATCAAATAGATATACCGATTTACGTGACCTTTAAAGTACTCGTCTCAGACCCTCTTGCAGCAGAGGGAATCAACATCTTAAAGGAAGTCTGTGAGGTTGACCAGAAAACCGACTTGTCCGAAGATGAACTGGTAAAGATTATCGGCAATTACGACGCGCTCATTGTCCGTTCCGGGACACAGGTCACTGCACGGATAATTAACGCCGCGGATAAAATGAAATATATCGGGCGGGCCGGTGTAGGTGTCGACAACATCGATACGCAGGCAGCCACCAAAAAAGGAATTATTGTATCCAATGCGCCGGAAGGAAACACCCTGGCGGCAACCGAACATACTATAGGTATGATGATGGCGCTTGCCCGCAATATCCCCCAGGCAACCGCGTCACTGAAAAGAGGCGAGTGGAAACGGTCAAAGTTCATGGGCAGTGAGATGAACGGAAAAATCCTCGGTGTTGTCGGGTTCGGCAGAATCGGCCGCGAGGTTGCAAAACGTGCCCAGGCTCTTGCGATGAACGTAATTGCATATGATCCGTTTATTCCGGCAGAAGTCGGGGCGGCAATGGGCGTTGAAATGATGAGTGTGGCAGAGCTGTTTACGAAGGCAGATGTTATCACCGTACATACCCCGCTTATCCCGTCAACAACTCATCTGATAAACAAAGAATCTATTGCGACCATGAAAACCGGCGTGCGGTTAATTAACTGCGCACGCGGCGGCATCATTGACGAAGCGGCACTGTATGACGCATTGGTTTCCGGCAAAGTCGCCGGCGCGGCGCTGGACGTCTTCGAAACCGAACCACCGACCGAATCCCCGCTGTTAACACTTGACTCGGTTATCGTTACCCCGCACCTTGGTGCAAGCACCGTTGAAGCCCAGAAGAATGTGGCAATCTCCGTTGCTCACCAGTGCATTGATGTGTTAAACGGCGGCTCGGCAAAGAGTGCTGTAAACGCACCGCTGGTAGCGCCGGATGTGCGTGCAAAGGTTGAGCCCTATGCACTGCTTGCCGAGAAGATGGGATCTCTTGCCGCACAGATTGCCGCAGCGCCGATTACCGAAGCTGAGTTTGCGTATCTGGGCGAGATTGCCGATCTGAAACAGAATTTAAAGTATGTCACCCGGCTCGGTGTAAAAGGTATGCTTGAACATGTTCTGCATGAACCAATTAACATCGTAAACGCCGAGTTTGTGGCAAAAAGCAGAGGCATGAACATTGTTGAGAAGACATCAGGCGAAGCAGGAGATTACAAATCGCTGGTAACCCTGACAATCACAACAACGCAGGGAACAGAAAAAATTTCCGGTATTATTACAAAAGCAGGACCCCGTATTGTATCAATCGGGAAATATATGACCGATCTGGTGCCGCAGGGATATGTGATTCTGGCAGATCATAGTAACCGTCCGGGTATTATCGGCGTTGTCGGAACACTGCTCGGAAAGAATAATGTAAATATTTCAAGCATGCAGGTCGGCGGAGCAAATGTCGGCACTGATTCCCTGATGATTTTAGCGGTTGACAGTGTGGTTTCCCCTGACGTTATGAAAGACGTTGCCGCTGCCAACGGCATTACGGCTGCAAAGTTCGTGCAGCTCTAAACCATCTTTTTTATATTAACTTGAAAAAAAGTTTGAATTTATTCAACTACTTTAAAGGATGCACCCGGAATACCGCAGATAGGGCAGCGCTCGGAGGTATGGTTAATCTCAATATTGCCGCAGACCGGACAGAGATAAATCGTCTTTACATCAAAGTCCTTACCTGCTTTGACCGCTTCGAGTGCTTTGCGGTACAGCTCGGCGTGAACAGCCTCTGCCTTCATTGCATGCTGGAAAGTAATAAGAGCATCCTGTCTGCCTTCCTTCTCGGCAACCTCGACAAACTCAGGGTACATGACATTGGTCTCATGCAGCTCTCCCTCTCTGCCTGCTTCAAGGTTTGCCACCGTCGTTCCGATGTATCCGCCGACACGCAGAAGTCTGCGTGCATGAATCTCTTCTGCGGCGGACGTTGCACGGAAAAGTTTTGCAACCTGCTCGTATCCTTCATCTGCTGCTGCTTCCGAGAATGATTTATACTTACGGTTTGCCTGTGACTCACCGGCAAACGCCCCTGCAATACAATCTTGAGTGTTCATATTCTATCAGTAGCAGTCTATCCGGAATAAATCTTTGGTAAGCGGCACTGCCTTTCGGAGCTGATTTGAATTTATTTACCTCAAATAAAAATAAAAGGAAGACGGGAAGAAACCAACATATTCCCTTATTTGCGCACAAACAGATTCCCGCCGTGAGCATCCATCGCCACCACGAGCGGCATATCTGTAAGCGAAAACTCCCAGACCGCTTCTGCCATGCCAAGCTCCGGATAATGACAGCCGGAAAGCTTCATACACGAAGCCGCAAGTGCCGCACACCCGCCGGTAAACGCAAAATAAACCGCCCGGCCGGCAAGCGCATCCTGCACCGCAGACGACATCCCGCCTTTTCCAATAAACCCTTTCACCCCTGCATCAATCATCGGCTTTGTCAGCGCATTCATCCGTGCCGACGTCGTCGGACCCGCGGCAAGCACAGCTCCGTTTGCAACCACCGGACCGCAGTGATAGATAACTGCCCCCTTTGGATCGAACGGAAAACCCGACTCCGCAATTTTTAGATGCGCTTCATCCCGTGCCGTATAAATCGTCCCTGACAGCAAAACACGATCACCCGCGTGAAGCTCCAGCACCTCATCTGCCAGCGGCGTCGTCAGCCGGCGCGGCCCATTACTGCTCATTCAATCACCACCGTATGCCGGCGGCAGCACCAGCACTGAATATTCACGGCAACCGGCAGACTCGCCGTATGACAGACCCCGCGCTTCACCTTCACCGCAAGAGCCGTTGTCGTTCCGCCCAGTCCCATCGCCCCGATACCCAGCGCATTAATCCGGTCGCAGATATCCTGCTCAAACGCATCCATCGAATCGATCGGCTCAAGCAGCGCCTCCTTTGCCATCGCCGCCGCCGAATCAAACGTCCCGCCGATACCAACCCCCACCACCACCGGCGGACAGGGCCGCGCCCCTGCCGTCTTCATCACCTCAACAACAAACGAAGGAATAGAAAACACCTCTGAGGGCAGCATCATCTTAATCTGCGACATATTTTCAGACCCCGCGCCTTTGGGAAACACCGTCACCGTCAGCGTATCGCCCGGCACCACATGCACCGCAGGAACGCCCGTTCCGCAGTTCGTTTTAGTATTTTCACGCGACAGCGCATCAACCGCATTCGGTCTGAGCGGCACCGACAACGTCGCCCGGCGCACTCCTTCGCAAACAGCCTCATACAGCCCGGATGTCAGCGGCACCGTCGGCGGAAGCGTAACATACACCACCATCAGCCCCGTATCCTGACAGATAGGCACGTCGCGCTCCTTTGCAATACGCAGATTCTCAAAAATATTTTCAAACTCCCCGCGGGCAACCGGGCTCTCCTCGTGCTCATACGCACGAGCAAGAGCCGTCAGCACATCTTCCGGCAGCTCCGTCTCCGCCGCATGCACGGCCTCCTCAACGGCTGAAGTCACTTTCTCAAAAAAAGAAGAGGACATACATCCCCCTTACAGAATCTTCGACGAGACCGTCATAAACACCGGCCCGCGCATATCAATCTTCTTCTTATTATCGGTAATATACCGCATTGCCCACTCCTCAATCTTAACGTTCACATCACTTGGATGTTTGGACATCTTCACCTGCACGCTTGTTCCCTCTCCCATACGTGCCGCCTCTTCAATGCGGGCAACCGCCAGATTCGCCGCCGCAAACACAAACGAAAGACCGGTATCCGTTCCTTCGGCCCGCACATCCGCAAACTTCTCCGTATCCGGCACGCCAAGCACCGCACCGTTTCTCACATAGATTTCATTCAGCGCCGCAGGACCAAGCAGCGTTGAATCCGTCTCCGGCTCCTCAACTGAAATGGAAACCTTCCGACCGAACAACTCGCCTTCCCATGCTGCAAACGAACAGGGAGAAACCGCCTTCGCATTCTCAGCCGCCGCCGCAACAATAGAACAGACCGCCTGCCGGCCGGCAGGTGTCTGTGCTTCTTCGCGCAGCCCGATACCGCGGGACAGCTCAGCGTCCGAATACTCCGGCGGATACAACTGGGCAAACGAAAGCTTACGCACATCCGCTGCCTGCGTCAGCACCATCGCCAGCCGTTCAACACCCATACCAAGATTCATGACCGGCACCCCGACGCCGTATTCGGCCAGGGCCGCCGGCGAGTAAATACCAAACGTCGCAACCTCCACCCAGCCGTGAACCGGATGCTTGCCGTAAACTTCTGTCTGGGTCTCCGGCATATAATACTTCGACCGCTTCTCATCCGGCTGGAACTTAAACTCCGTAAACCCGAACGCTGATAAAAGACCGGCTGCAACTGCCTTACCCTCCTCAACGGTCACATCCTCACCGGCAACAATACAGGAAGCCGAGTGATAGGTTCGCAGATGCGTTGCATCCTCCTCCTGCTCACGGCGGAAACAGCGGTCAACCGAGAACATGCGAATCGGCAGCGGGCGCTTATCCCACATCTCCGACAGAGAAATAAACCAGCCGCTCGTCATATGGGAACGGAGCGTTGTTCTGGACGACTCAGGTACCAGCTCCTTAAATTCAGGGAAAACCGTATCCAGAATATGAACGACGACACCGTCATCCACATCCAGTGCAACCGACATCTCGTGCGTCAGATCGTCACCGTCAAACTTGCCTTTCTTATAGCCGTGCAGACATTTCATCAGCTTCTCTTCGGTTCCGTCCTCCAGAGGGTGGCCGATGATTTCAACAATCTTATCCAGACGTTCACGGGAGATGCCGACGTTCGGACGCGGCAGACCGCCGACATAGTATACGCGGTCGAGCACCGCGGCGGCTTCCGGTCCAAACTGACGATACACATCAGCCTCGTCAATGAAGACAGGCACCATAGCCTCGTCGAACCCCATCGACATATATGCCGCACGAAGACGGGCAATCGTATCGAAGATCGGGTGAACCTTCGCCCGCTTATAGGTATAGCGCGGGTATACGGCAGATGATTCGGGCGGGGTAATTACTGACGGTCCCGCATGCCATGCTCCTTCAAAATCGGTTTTACGGCGTTCTTTAAATTCATCAATATTAAATCTCATAGGGTTCTCCTCAGACAAACAACGCGGCTTGGCGTATTTTCATCCATAATTTCATAGTCACAAAGGACCGATGCGAGAGCGGCCGCAAACCGTCTGATCGCATCTATATCAGGCACTGCAGATTCTCCTAATCTCATTCGACTGAATCCCAGATACATGTATCCTTTTATTTCAACATACATTGGTTGTGATGCACTGATAAGCTTTGCAAATCCTGCGGCGGTTTCATCGTCATCGTTTAAACCGGCGACCAGAGTAATCCGCACCGCGGTGCGGATGTCCTCCGCTTCGATTTTACGGAGAAGCGAAAGCGACTGTAAAATATTTTCCCACATCACCGCAGGG
>CAZAWD010000053.1:0-6375 GCA_964488725.1 uncultured Methanomicrobiales archaeon
GACAATTCATGCGATCCGAAAAAATGCACCATGAAAAAGCTGGAGCGTTTTGAAATGCTTCGTATTGTCACCAAAATTCCGCAGATTCCAAAAAACACGCTCCTTCTGGACCCGACCGCGGATGTTATCTCTCCTGCTGACAAAGGCTGGGTGCCTTCGGTTACCGCGCTTGACTGCTCGTGGGAGGTGCTCGACACCGCAAATCTCGGTGCATGGAAAGGCAGACGTGCGCTTCCGTATCTGGTTGCGGCAAACCCGGTTAATTTTGGAAAACCCTTCACACTGACATCCGTTGAAGCGATTGCGGCCGCGCTGGTTATTCTCGGCGAGCGGACGCAGGCCGAAGCCGTTCTTTCGAAATTTCACTGGGGTCTGAATTTTCTGGCACTGAACGCCGAACCGCTTGCCGAGTATGCCGCCGCAAAAGACAGCCGTGATGTTTTGCGGATTCAAAGTGAATATATGGGACCATGAACACGGGTTTTATCCCTTAGAACAACGGAGATATACGTAACTATGGCAGATGTGCTTCTTTTGCTTGGCTGTCCGCAAATTCCGGTGCAGTCACCGCTGGCGCTTTATATTGCGGATTTTCTCAAGGACGCCGGTCATCATGCTGTTGCCGCTTCCAATCCTTCGGCAAAACAGCTGGTGAAAGCCAGTGACCCGAAGGGTTATTACATCTCTGAGTATCATGATCTGGAAAAGACGATTACGGATATCGCCGACGGGAAGGTTTCGTTTCCGCTGATTATTTCATTGATTCACAATGACGCCGGCGTGACGTTTACGGCAACCGCCGCCGCACTTCTTCCGTCCGCGGTAATGGTTGCCGTTTTCTTTGGCGAGCATGCGTATGAACTGGCAGATGAAGCGGAATTTTCCTGTGAAAAAATTGTGGCACCGGTTACGCATAACACGCGGCCGCTGTTAATTAAACTTGATGAGGTGCTTGAATGGGCTGTCTCGAAAATATGAATTATGATATTCTTGCGAAAAACTGTAGTTTCAAGGAAGCGCGGGATATTATACGGACAACATGCGCCGAGCGGTATGAAGTGCCGCCGGGATTTAAACTTCTTGAAAAAGGGCTTATCGGCGTGCCGCCGATTCTGGTCGGTATCCGCGACGGGAAACTGGTATACGGCTACACCAAACCATGTTACGGCACGTTTGTCGTGGCGGTTGAGGACCCCGATGAGGTGGGGTCGGTTCGTGCGAAAGGCAAACCGGTGAAGTAATGGCAGCAGAAGCACTTCTCTCGACTCTTGCCATAGCGGTAGGTCTGGCGATGGACGCCTTTTCCGTCTCTCTTGCAGGAGGTGCGGCACTCAAAGAGAAGGTTATAAAAACAGCGCTTCTGGCAGGCGTCATGTTTGGCTTTTTCCAGTTTGCCATGCCCCTTATCGGCTGGGCGGTAGGCCTTCCGCTCTCGCAGATTCTTGTTCCTTACGGCTACTGGGTGGTTGTTGCGCTGTTCTTCTTCATCGGCGGAAAAATGATTTACGATGCTTTTTTCGGAAGTGAAGAAGGCGTCAGTCTTATCGGCTGGAAGGTATTAACCATTCTTGCCGTGGCCACCAGTATCGATGCACTTGCAGTCGGTATCAGCTATGCCCTTATCGGCGAAGCAATTCTCATTCCGTCCGTTATAATAGGAATTGTGGCATTTTTATTCTCGTTTGCCGGTGTCATTGCCGGGCACAAACTGAGCGAGGTTATCGGCAATAAAATGCAGGTTGTCGGCGGGGTTATTCTGATTCTTATCGGAATAAAATTTCTGGTGGGAATTTTTGTATGAGTCCGGGTTTACAGCCCGAACAATCCACCAAGGAGTTTTGCAATCTGATCTGCCGAGGCTTCCATTCTGTTCACTGTTCCGTTGATGTCAACTGCTGAGAGAAACGAGCGGTTATCGGTATTGGTCAGCGGCATATTTTTTATCTGTTCTAAGAACGCCGTTACATTTCCCGCAGACGCGGTTGACGTTGATATATTCAGGCCCAGCCCCTCCAGAGCAGATGCACTGCTGATATTCGATGACTGAAGGGTTTTTACAATCGAGTCCGCTTCGGTTTTTGTGATGCCGTCCTTTGAGAATTTTACGCCGAAGATATCAATCTCAAGATTTACTTTTTCTGATAACGATGCATTGGAAAATAAATTTCCGCTCAGCGGTGTCAGCGTAATCTTCCCGACGGTTTCATTTCCAATTACAATATCCGTTGTCTGTGAGCCAAGAGAAATGCATCCCGCACTTCCGGCCGCAAGGAGAATCGCCCCGATACCAATCAGCCAGAGTATTTCCTTCATCCTAACGTTATTGTGCCAGAATCAAGATAAATCTTTTGTGAACTAATTTACTGGCGGTTTCTTTTTTCGGTTGTCTTTCGTGCGGGAATTCCGCGGTTGGGAACCAGATCGCCTATCAGGTCACGTCGTCCTGCCTTTAACAGCCCGGAAACCACCAGATCATACTTCTTCGAATCCCGCCACTGAAGCACCGCACGCTGAATCTCTTTTTCTCCTGATGTTGCCACATACACATTTTTCCCGGTCAGCGGGTTTATTCCGGAGTAGTACATCGCCGTTGAGAGGGTCATAGGCGACGGGGTGAAATCCTGCACCTGCTCGGTAAACATGTTGTGTTCACGCAGATACAGTGCCAGATTTACCATATCCTCAATCCTGCATCCGGGATGTGACGACATCAGATACGGCACCAGATACTGACGTTTCGGTTTTCCCTCCTGAAGTTTTTCAAAGCGCTGTCTGAATCTTTCAAAGGTTTCTTTTCCCGGCTTGTTCATCAGTGCGGTTACTTTGTCGGCAATATGTTCCGGTGCAACCTTTAAATGCCCGGATATATGTTTTTCAGTGAGAGTACGCAGATAAGCGTCTCCTGCATCGGTTTCCGGAATCAGATCATAGCGGACGCCGGAGCTGATGAACACATGTTTTACCCGGGGAATTTTTGTAAGTTGCGAAAGAAGGGAAAGCTGTTTTTCACATCCGTTCTGCATCGAAGGACATCCGATACAGCTTTTGTTTCTGCACGGCTCGCGCTTATCCCACGCAGGACAGAAACAGCCGTACATATTTGCCGACGGCCCGCCCACGTCTGAGATGGTTCCTCTGAACTCCGGCATCTTTGCCATCCGCGACGCTTCACGAAGAATCGATTCTTCACTCCGGGACACAATCTGTTTTCCCTGATGATGTGTTATCGAACAGAACGAACATGCTCCGAAACATCCGCGGTGAGTGGTAATTGAAAACTGAATCGGGGTAAGCGCCGGAATGGTTTCTGTGTATGCCGGATGCTGCCGGCGCGTGAAGGGAAGCTCATAGATAGCATCCAGCTCTGCTGTCGTCAGCGGGCGGGCCGGCGGGTTCTGGACGATGACGGTCTTTGGATGCGGCTGGATTACCACTCCGTCTGCTTCGGTAAACAGTTTCCAGCTTTCGGCGAATATTTTTTTGTCAGTAACTGCCGGATACGCGGGAAGCAGGGTGCCGGCAATGGTTCCCGTTTTAAATTCAGCGACTGATACCGTGTAGCAGATTCCCCGCACATCACGGATTTCACGCGCGGGAACGCCTGCGGCCATCCGTTCTGCAATCTCAATAAGCGGGAGCTCGCCCATGCCATATACCAGAAGTGCGGCCGGTGTATCGGCTAAGATTCCCTGCCGTATCTTATCACTCCAGAAATCATAATGGGCAAACCGCCGAAGACTCGCTTCAACCCCGCCGATAATAATGGGGACGTCAGGATAGAGGCTGTGCAGCATATTGGTGTATACGATGGTTGTCCGCTCCGGCCGGGTTACTTTTCCGCCGGGCGAGTATGCATCATCGTTTCGCCGCCGCCGGGCAGGCGTATATGCGTTTATCATTGAATCAACCGCGCCGGGAACAACGGCAAAGAAAAGGTTCGGCCGTCCGAACCCGGTAAATGTTTTACCGGTGCGGTCTTTGCAGTCCGGCTGGCTGATAATTGCCACGGAAAATCCTGCCATCGTCAGTGTGCGGCCGAGCAGTGCCGCCGGAAACGACGGGTGATCGACATACGCATCCGCTGATACGAGAATTATGTCAGGATTTTTGATTCCCGTTTTCTTTAATTCGGATTTGTGTATTGGAAGATATTCAGGCTGGGGCAGTGCCGGCTGCCGGGACGAAAACATAGGTATCCATTCGATGTCTGGGGAGATAAGGCAAGCCGTCTGCGGAGATGAAAATGTGGGGAAGATATTTATTACATTATGTCAAACATACTATACAGCACAGAAGTGTTTGAGGAGAACACATCTGTGTGAAATAATACAGCAACACACAGCACACAAAGAAAAAATAGGCAGAGAAGTTTTTTCATACACCACCCATGGCAGCCTGCACGGATAAAGGCAGAATGATCCGGCGCGGGCTGCATTTTATTTATGTGAAAATAAGTGGGGTGAAGATACATGCCTAACAGTTTCATTTTCATGAAACGCAGCTCTTATTGAAGTATGTCTCCTGACCCGGTGTTTCTATTGCACGATATTTTTACATTACGATTGATGAACTGTTTTACGTATCATATTTGATTCAGTTTTTGCAGATAATAATTTCAACCTCAGAACTGTCTGTCAGCTTCAGCTCTTCACGCAACCGCGCACCGGAAATAATCTCGGTAATTTCCGGCGGATGATGTGTTCTGCCCGGCGTGACAATTGCACAGGGTATGCCGGAGATGGTGCATTTCAGGCAGCGTGCATCCCCAAACTGCCGGTGTTCATCTTTGAAGCCCGGGACGATTGTCCACTCCATCGCCTCCATCCTGTTTCGTATCTGCATGCTTTGAGGATTTAATTTGACATTCAGCGTCCCGGGATACGGGGTGAAACCGCAGAGCTCGGTAAACATTGCCTGGTAGTGGGGAATTGACATGTAATATCTTCCTTCTCCCACGCCGGAGACAACCGAACCTTTCAGTATATATTGTCCTTCACCTTCACCGAATATTTTACAATACTCGGAGAATTCCCGGCGCAGGTGCTCTTCTCCCTCTTTGGTTACCAGCACATACTGTCCGGTCGACTCTGCCGTGCGTGTTACCATCTTCTGTTTTTCCAGAGACTGCAGCCGGCGGGATGCAGTCTGCTGGCTGATGTCGAGCATATCACCCAGTGCCTGGGTGGAAATACGTACCGGTCCGCGGCAGCCGCCAAGCGATGCAAGTTTGCGAAGACAAAGTGTGTCTTCAGCATCTAAGGTGCTCATGATTATCATTATTGGAGTGATTACTATATATGAGTTAATGTTTGCAGTGGTTCGTCAATTCACGAATGCAACGACCAGCCTTTTATGTGAGTAACGAAATACATGTATGTGTATGAAGCCGGGCCTTCGCCAACAGCTTGCTGAAAAAATGGCAGGCGAGATTACCCTTTCAGACTCGCCGGGGAAAGCATTGAAAAAATGGAGAACCAGTTTCCAGATTCCTCCCAGCGTTCTCGCTGAACACCTTGGCGTTTCGCCGTCGGTTATCAGCGATTATGAAAGCGGCCGGAGAAAAAGTCCGGGAACCGGTGTTGTCGGGAAAATCGTTGACAGTCTCCTTGACCTTGATGAAGAGACTGGCGGAAAATCCATAAACAAATTTGGGAAACTTCTGTTTTCCAACTATGACGACGAGGTCATCTATGATATTCACGACTTCGCATCGGCAATTCCCATCAGCGACCTCTCCGATATCATTGAATGCACGAAAATCTGCGGTTCACTGGATACGCAGATATTTGGATACACTGTTGTTAACAGCCCGAATGCGATTCTCAGCCTCTCGCCCAGCGAGTTTAATCGCATTTACGGCTGGAGCACCGAGCGCGCACTTATCTTTACTGACGTGTCAACCGGCAAATCACCGATGATTGCTATCCGTGTGACACCATTTAAACCGCCATATGTCATTCTGCAAGGGATAGACTCCGAAAAAGTGCACCCTCTGGTGAAGCTTCTGGCTGAAAAAGATCATATCACCGTCCTTTGTACGTCGCTTGACGTACAGGAAATAATTACCCGACTGAGGAAAGCAAAATGGTAGGCATAATTACCTATGGGGCATACATCCCCCGCTATCGTATTAAAGTAGAAGAGATAGCCCGTGTATGGGGCGCGAACGCCGCGGAAATATCCGGCGGGCTCGGCGTCTTTGAAAAATCTGTACCGGACTATGATGAAAACACCGCGACCTTTGCCGTTGAAGCTGCACGCGCGGCTCTGCTTCGCCGCAGCGTGGACGTCGATGAGATAAAAGCCGTATATGTCGGCTCGGAGTCTCATCCGTATGCGGTTAAACCGACCGCTGTCACCGTCGGGGAAGCAATC
>CAZAWD010000053.1:6385-7289 GCA_964488725.1 uncultured Methanomicrobiales archaeon
ATCGGCGCAACCCCGGTGATGACCGCGGCAGACTATGAGTTTGCCTGTAAAGCAGGAACCGCCGGTATTCAGACAGCCATGGGTCTTGTTTCATCCGGCATGATGAAGTATGCGGTTGCTATCGGTGCAGACACCGCGCAGGGTGCGCCGGGCGATGCACTGGAGTATACTGCTGCTGCCGGCGGCGCGGCTTATGTTATCGGCTGTGACGACCCCATTGCTGAAATAAACGACACCTGTTCCTACACCTCCGACACGCCGGATTTCTGGCGTCGTGAAGGTGAAGACTATCCGCGTCACGGGGGTCGTTTCTCCGGCGAACCGGGATATTTCAAACATGTGGAAAACGCTGCACGTATGATGATGGAACGGCGCGGAACAACCCCGTCTGATTATACCTATGCGGTTTTTCATCAGCCGAATGCAAAGTTTCCCCAGAAAGCTGCCAAGGAACTCGGCTTCTCAAAAGAACAGATAGCGCCGGGCCTTCTCGTTCCGCGGCTTGGAAACACCTACAGCGGGGCCGTTCCGCTCGGCCTTGCCGCCGTTCTTGACATAGCCAAACCCGGCGACCGTATCTTTGTCACTAGTTACGGAAGCGGTGCCGGCTCGGACGCGTTTGATATCACGGTCACCGATGCCATAACAGATAAAATCGACCGCAGCAGCGCACCATCGGTTGAATCAATGCTTGCAAAGAAAAAATATCTTGATTATGCGGTGTATGCCCGTCATAAAGGAAAAATACGGATGTGAAATGGAAATGAGAGATGTAGCAGTAATTGGTGCCGGCATGACCCGGTTCGGGGAACGCTGGCACACTTCGCTTCGTGACCTGTGTACCGAAGCGGGTGCCGCCGCCATTGAAGATGCGAACGTAGCAGGTGAACAGATAGATGCATTG
>CAZAWD010000054.1:0-7260 GCA_964488725.1 uncultured Methanomicrobiales archaeon
CGCTTCAATTTTCCCCGCGGTTGACCGTGAGATGGGAGTTCCTACAAACTGGTGATACAGTGCGCCGAGTTTAATCGCCGCTTCAAATACTGCGTTTTCTCTGTCAGTTGCCATAATAATAACCTACACTAATTTTAAGATATTCTTCTTCGGGATCATGAGTGCGCCTTCAAGGCGCATGGTTTCAAGCATAGCCTCAACTTCCTCTTTGGTATAATGCATCTCCTTCATCTTCTCAAGAACCACATCGGTCTTTGCCGCTCCGCTTTCAGAGAGCATCTTTATCACATCCCGCAAATCGCGGTGGAGCGTGCGGGCAGCTTTGCTGGTCCCGGTTGCTATTTTATCAATATCAAGGTTTCCGGTCTTTGGATCATACGCGACCTGACGAAGACAGGTGTCAACGATTTTAATGACCCGCCTGGCATCTTCGATATCAATAACCTCCGCAAGACGCACCCGGGCACTGGCTTCTGCCAGACGCACCAGCGCTTCAAGCTGACGGGCGGTTACCGGCACCGGTTTATCCTGATTCTCATATGCAACACTGCGGAGTTTTTTGTAATAATCAACCAGTGCATCTTTTGCCTCAGGAGAGATAAGCGGGTAGCAGTTCCGTTTGGCATACGCAAGATATTTGCGGAGAAGCACCGCATCAATCTCGGCGGTTACCGGTGCCAGTTCTTTTTTGAAGTATTCTTCATCCGCTCCGGGAATCGGGTATTTACGGTGCCGCATAATCTTTTCACCCGCCGAATGGGCTTTGAGAATATGGTTGGCGATGTTTAAGTCACGGGTCGCGTTGGGTTCATCCTTCATGATAAAGATAAGGTCAAAACGGGACAACAGCGACGGCGGCATGTTAATCTGCTCTGAGATATTGGAGAACTCATCGAAACGGCCGAGTTTCGGGTTGGCAGCGCCAAGCAGGGAACAGCGGGTGCGAAGCGTTGCATTAATGCCGGCTTTTGCAATGGAGATGGACTGCTGTTCCATTGCTTCGTGCAGAGAGGACCGGTCGTCTTTTTGCATTTTATCCATTTCATCCACGGCAGCCATTCCTTTATCCGCAAGCACCAGTGCTCCTGCTTCAAGGGTCCATCGTCCGTCGCCTAAATCATCTTTCACTGCGGCGGCCGTCAGACCGGCAGATGATGCCGATTTACCGGATGTGTAAATCCCGCGGGGAGCCAGTTTGATTACGTAGCGCAGCAGCTGGGACTTTGCAATACCCGGGTCACCGACCAGCAGGACCTGACTATCGCCGCGAAGACTGCTGCCGTCGGGCATTTCTTTTGGAATCCCGCCAAACATTTGCAGGGCAATTGCTTCTTTGACCTCGTCGTTGCCGTAGATGGTCGGCGCAATTGACCGGGCGATTTTTCCGTAAATACCCGGGTCGGCGGCCATCTCTTTTATGACCGCTTCGTCTTCTTCGCTGATATTGACCTCTTCAAACTCTTTTACCGATATTTCAATCGAGTTGCATTCAATATACAAATCAAAGACCGTGCTTTTCTGTCCGTTCTGGACACGCTGGACGCTGCGGAGAATACCGTTGATAATAACCCGGTCGCCCGGCGAGACGATACCGCAGATGTCGTCTATGCAGTCGATATCAATGGTCTGCGGCTGTTCGCCGCCCCGCAGTCCTTCGGGCGTTTCCTGCACCCTGAGTTTCTGGGAGTCAATGAACGTTGACAGACTCTGAATGAGTTCCAGTTTTTTCTGGGTACACTCGGCGTTTCCGCACATATCCGGTTCGCTGTAGCTGCCGTATTCCTGCACCTTGCGGGTGATATGGCCGTTTGCACAGCGAAACGCTCCAACTTCCAGCCGGGGCCGCACCTCGGTTACCCGCCGGATGATACCGTCAACACTGACAAATTTATTGATGTTGTCGGAGCGGATATCGCGAATCAGAATTTTTCGCGGGAGGTGAACAAACCGGATGTTGGTGTTGCTGATGATTTCGTCGGAGATATCGTCGCCTTCGGCATTTTTTCCGGTAATCAGGTGGGCGGCCCGGATGGCGTCTTTGATATCGCCGAGGGTTTTGCCGGGATGTTCCAGCAGATCGTCGGCGAGGATGATACCGGTTTTGCCGTATTTTTCAAGAATCTCGTAGTTGATTTCAAGAGAGCGGGCGCTGGGAAACTCACGCGAGATTTTATTCAGTCCCGCTTTACATTTCTTTTTCAGGAACCCCGCCCATTCTTCGGCACGGTCGATAACTTCGAGTTCTTCCATTCTCCTCCTCGTACCTTATGTATACGACGGCAGCAGTTATGAAGTTATGAGATAGGAGGCGGTTGTTCTGGAAAGCAGCGGACCGTCAACAGCCGCCGCATGCACTTCGGATTCGGCAAAGACAATACGCCGGCCTTTGCGGATAATGCGGGCGACGGCAAAAATTTCACCGTCTTTGACACCGCGGATGAATTCGGTGGTTTCGGAGACGGTGGTAATACCGCTTTCAGGGTCAAGTCCGGCTAAAATTGCCAGAGCGATGGCTTCGTCAGCAAGGATAACATAAAATCCGCCCTGAAGAAATCCGACGCCGTTGTGGATAGCGGGCCGGACGGTGAGTTTTAAAACAGCGGCGTCGTTTCCCCATGAAACGGGAGTGATACCAAGCGTCTGAAAGGTCGGGTTGGCCGCCGCACCGACGGCTGCTATTTTTTCCGCATAGCTGTGCATGCATATACTATCGGTGTGGAAATAATTGAGGATTTTCTTTTTATCCGGTATGATTATTTATTCCGGCCGCTGAAACGAGACCTTTCTCCCTGCTGAAAATATCCGTTGTGCTTCTGCACCTCCGGTAATCCGTGCTGCAAACTCGACATCCGTCACCACAAATCCCGCCATATCATCCACGCCGAACTCAAACAACCGCGGGGCAAGCGGGGTTCCCGGGCCCACCACACTTACCTGTTCGGCATTTTCACTGAGCTCCAGCAACCGCGGCATTGTTTTATCGCCAAAGGCCGCACAGGTCAGAAATGCAAAATCACATTCCGGCAACAGATACTCAGCCGCCGGATACGGATAATCTCCCTCAACCGGGTTCCACTCAATAATACTCATATCACACACCGGTGCAATCAGACCCTCCAGAAAAGGAAAATGCCCGACCACAACCACCTTCTTACCCTTCACCATATTCTGCGACCGTATAAACGGATCTTTCAACCGTTCCTGCACCTGTTTTCGTGCAAGCACTTCTATCCCATGTGCCTCTGCCGTTTCCGGCGAATTATACCATGCGCACAGAGCAGCCTGACCGATGGACGCCTCTATCAGGTTCCACGATTTCACCGACTCCGCAATCTCCTTAAGCGGACGCCCGATACGATTAGTTGTTACGTTCGGCGCACGCTGCGTGTAGTCGCGGTAACCGGCATAGCCGAACCCGTTTTCACTGCTGATAACATACGTTGACTCGCCGCCAACCGCCACCATCGCAGCAGTTACATCATCCGGCATATCTTCAATCATTGCGTCATAAAGTTCCCACATACTACTCAACCTCAGGAATCATATCTTTTGTCAGCCTTTTTCCATACCTCAGTTTATTGCGCATATCCTGGAGGATGGTATCGATTTTTTCGATCCGGGAAAGGCTGTCCCGCTCTTCATCAGTCGTTTCAAGCACCGCAGCAATCCCTCCGTTTGAAATCACGATTCGCGTATCACCGCGGAGTGCCAGCAGCGGATCATGCGTTGACATAAGAATTATCTTCTCTTTTCCCGCCAGCAACTCAATAGCTTTTCGGCGGTCAATACCGGCATTTTCAATTTCATCAATAAGAACTACCGGAGATGAACTCATCAGCGCGGTATCTGCTATCATCAGAGCCCGGGACTGACCGCCGGAAAGCTGGGTGACCTTCGTATCAAGCGTAAATTTTTCACCGGCAAGCGTATTTGCAACCTCAAAACACCGCCCGGCAACTTTTGTTGCATCGTCTGCCATCCTGCTTTTTGCATGCATTTCAAGAAATTCCCGAACGCTTAAATCCATTACAAAATTCATATTCTGTGAAAGCTGGGCAACCAGTTTTCCACCGGAAGAAAACCGGTGAGCATCATCAGGAACAGCCCCGTTTAATAAAATCTGCCGGCCGGTCGGAGTGTCACGCTGGGCGAGACACTCGATATCTTCAAGAAGCCGGCTCTTACCCGACCCCGTGGGACCTACAATACTTACAATCTCCCCCGGATGAATAGTCAGCTCAACGGTTTCCGGCTGCCCGGCTTTGTTTCTTCCCCCCAGAATAGTGAGTGAACTGATAAAAGCATGTTCATCGGGAGCTTTTGAAAACGCTGAAAGAAATTCACAAAAGTGAAAAATTACATCGTCGCGGGCAAGCCCGAATTCCTCAAGCGTTTCCTCTTCCACTTCTTCAAGAGCTGCCGGCAGTGTCAGACTGGTATTTATCGCAGAAAGACGCATATTTGCAAGATAATCGCCTGCCAGCGGAAACTCTGCCATGACCTCGCTGAGCGGCGCAGTGCATACCTTATGATAAAGATCACGTTCGTCCATCATTCAAACTCCATCTTTTTGAGCATACCCATCTGATAATTGTCGCCGATACGTGTTTCACCCGTACAGTATGAACATATCGCCGCCGGCATGGTAAACCTGAGTGTACGATCCTTGAGCGTTTCAATATCCATAGCGCCTTGGAGATACCGGGCGAGCATGAATGAACCCTGTCCCGTTATACCATTCACAAAGAAAATCTGTGCAGAAGCATTAACCTCACGGATATTAAATGCAAAAACCTCACGTTCCGCCTGGGAAACAATATCCCCTTTTGTAACGACAATTACATCAGCATATTTGAGCATCGGCCCGATCTTTCGCGGCGTATTAACGCCTGACAGATTATCTATGACGCAGACCGCGGGAATCGCGTTGATATACGGTGAGCACCGGTTGCATAATCCGGCACTCTCCGTGATAAGCATTGAAAGCCCAAGACGTTTTCCCCATTGAACGGCTTCTTCAATATTACTGATAAAAAAATGGTCCGGACATGTTTTTCCGGCAAACCCCGTCTGAACAGGTATATTCTGTTCCCGGTATCTGAGATGGTCAAACGACGTCAGTGAATCAAATTTCACTACCCCGACGCTTCCCGTATCTCTATTGAGACTTTGAATTGCTTTGAGGATAACAGACGTTTTTCCTGACGAGGGGGGTCCCGCAAACGTAATTAACTGCACAGTACAAGGTAGTTTGGCGGGAAACGAATATATCTATTGCGAAGTATAGGCGTTAAGTTAATTTAAAATAGTTTACTAAAAAAGAAGGAGAGTTATCTCCTACGCAGAACAACAACCCCTGCTGCTGCAAATCCTGCAAGAATTCCAAGGAACGGAACAGGTGTTTTTGTAGGGGTGGCTGACGCGGCGGTCTTTACTGCGTATGGTGTCAGTTCACTGTATTCTGCTGCCGTCAGGTCGTGATGGAAGAATAATGAGTAGAACTCGGTTACCTTCGTCTGAAGATCAAACGTAAATACGTCCGGATAGAACAGGTTCTCAAGCCAGATCAAAGAAAGCAGTTTGTGTACAGACGGCGGGTTGCCCATCCAGCTGTATGGTCCCGACGGGCTTTCATAGACATTTCCGTTCTTTACGGCGCGCAGTGATTTCCACTGGGCACTGTTCATGATTTCATTATAATACGCATGGTCACTGGTGTATCCGACAATAATATAATCCGGATCAAGTTTGAGGATATCCTCCATCGTATACCCGTCGCCGGTTCCGCTGCCGGTGACAGCAGTCGGTGCAAGATTGTTGGCAACTAAATTAATTACCTCTCCATGATACGAGTTCGCGCCGGAACCAATCATAGAAACTGCATTTCCATCAACCTTGGTGACATAGATCATTGAAACCTTCTTGTCGCCTACTTTTTTCAGGCCTGCATCTGTTTCAGCAAGCAGGCGGGTAACGTAGGTTGAAAGTTTCTGACCCTGCTCATTCATTCCAAGCAGGTTGCCGAGTTTAATGTAGAAAGGTGCGATATCAGACAGGTTGTCCTGCGTAATAAAGGCAAAGTTTACGCCGGTCTGCGTCTGAATAGTTGTCAGATCATCTGCCATATTTTTCTTCACACCGCCTAAATCAAGAACCAGATCAATGTTGAGCTTCTTGTTAAGCTCCATAATCTCTTCTGCATTCATCGTTGATTTAGTGCCGTAAAACTGGCCGGTAACCGGCAGCGTTGCAAGACGCGAATCGAGATACTTCAGTTCATTTTCTGACAGCTTTGATGATACACTCACAAAACAGTCCGGGCTCATTGAATAAAGCACGATCTGGGCAAGCGGTCCGGACGGCGAAACAGCATCGACAACGGTCGGCACTGTAATTGTTCTTCCGACATCATCAGTAAATGTCCGTGTCTCTTCTGCTGCTGCGGCACCGGTAAGAAAGACGCCAAGCAGGAGAAGCATAAGAATAGTCCCGGTAATATGTTTCATAATTTCCAAAGCTATTGTTTGCCGTGAAAATATAAATATGGTTATGTTCTAAAAACGAATAGTTAAATTGGTTTATTTAACTACTCACGCCGTTTTTATCCCGGCCGCTTTCTCCAGCCCCAGTTCGGAGACAGATATTTTCTGCATCTCTCCTTTCTGTATTTTACCCGTTACGGTCATGGGAAATGAGGTGCTGAACCGGTAATACCGCGGAATTTTCTGCCGGGCAATTTTACCATTACAAAATTCCCTGATCTCATCTTCGGTCAGTGTCTCCCCTTCCTCGACCTTGACCCATGCACAAAGCTCTTCTCCGTATTTTTGATCGGGAACGCCGACCACATAGACATCGGAAATCTTCGGATGATGATGGAGGAACTCTTCAATCTCACGGGGATAGAGATTTTCTCCGCCCCGAATCACCATCTCCTTAAGCCTTCCCACCATGCGTACATATCCGTCCTTATCCATCGTCCCCAGATCGCCTGAATGCAGCCAGTGATTGGAATCAATAACCTGACGGGTTGCGTTCGGGTTGTTATAGTAACACTTCATGGTCATATATCCGCGTGCGCATATCTCGCCGGTCTCGCCGTGCGGGACAATTCGTCCGGTCTTGGGATCGACAATTTTTATCTCCGTATGGGGAAACGCACGCCCGACCGTTGACACACGCAGCTCAAGAGAGTCAGATGTTGTTGACATAGTAACGCCCGGCGCCGTCTCAGTCTGGCCATAGACAATTACAATGTCG
>CAZAWD010000055.1:0-6869 GCA_964488725.1 uncultured Methanomicrobiales archaeon
TTGCCGGGTCGTTGTTCATACATTTCAGTTGACGCTTAAGGAGATAAACATTTCAGAAGGGGCTGGAGATAGTGATACGTAAAAACGTTTTAAAAAATGATGAGTATAGCAAAAGATGAGGGGATCAAGGGACCGACCCCTTTGTTTCGAGTGGAACTTTATTTTTTTATGAAACCCTGATTATATTTTTTTAAAAAATTATTTTTTAATTCATTAGTAACTTTACTTTTAATAATATAAATATGTTCTTTTTTTAATTTGAAAAAATAAAAATAAAAAAAATAAAAATATAAGAAAAAATAATGGGTAATAATATGAGTAATGTTTTTTTATGTAGATAAAAATTGAATAAACGGTTGTAAATATAAAATATGTAAATGGAAAAAAAAGATAAAAGAAAAGAGGTAAAAAAAAGAAGTTGAGAATACCATAAAAATACGCGGGAAAAAAAGATGACTGCATAACATATGGTAAGTTGAGGCAGCGCCTGATGTATTTTTTTTTTGACTGGTGGTTCCTCCATAGGTTCCACTCGCAACAAAGGGGTTGGTCCCCTTCCATTGCAAAACGGTCACATGCATAAATACTCACCCTGCATATCGGTTCATACTCATCTCATCTCCACTTGCAGTCCTCCTTCCTCGTCCATTTGCAATAGCGGTATCTTATTAGGAAATAGCACATAAATTATAAGCACGAGAAAACTGCATGTCTGAACATGACCCCTCCCCGCAGCAATCTGCGGGTCTGTTTAAAAAATATATTACTGCCAATCGCATCTTTAAAAACCGTGAAGTTCTGCGTCACAGCTACAGTCCGCGCGAACTCCCTCACCGGGCAGACCAGATAGATGCCATTGCAGAAATTCTTGCGCCTGCCCTTCAGGGTGCCACCCCGTCTAACATCCTCATCTACGGCAAAACCGGCACCGGCAAAACCGCTACCGTCAAATTCGTCGGATCCGAACTTGAAAATGAAAGCTCTGAATTTACTCCCTGCCGGCTTGTTCACCTCAACTGTGAAACCATCGACACCCAGTATCGCGTACTTGCCCAGATAGCCAACCATGTCAGCGGCCTCGACCTCAAACCAAGCGACCGCATCAAAAACACTATACCTCCCACCGGCTGGCACACCGATCAGGTCTACTCCGAACTCAAAAATATCCTCGAACAGGCCGGCGGCCTCCAGATCATCGTCCTCGACGAAATTGACAAACTCGTCAAAAAAAGCGGTGACGACACCCTCTACAGCCTTACCCGCATCAACAGCGACCTCATTAAATCCCGGCTCTGTATCATCGGCATCTCAAACGACCTCACCTTCAAAGACTTCCTCGACCCGCGCGTCCTCTCCTCCCTGTCCGAAGAAGAACTCGTCTTCCCCCCATATAACGCCGACCAGCTTCGCGACATCCTTCACCAGCGTTCGGAATCCGCTTTTTTCCCGGACGTCGTTTCCGACGGTGTCATCGGCCTGTGTGCTGCCCGTGCCGCGCAGGAACACGGTGACGCCCGCCGCGCACTCGACCTCCTGCGCGTCTCCGGCGAACTCGCCGAACGGGAAGGCTCTGAAAAAGTCCTTGAACAACACGTCGCCGCCGCACAGGAAAGCATTGAAACCGACACCATGAGCGAATGCGTCAAAACACTCCCCGTTCAAAGCAAAATCGTCCTCTGCGCCGCCCTCCTCTTAGCCTCATCCGGCCAGAAAGTCTTCACCAGCAGTTCTGTCATCAACGTCTACCGTGAACTCGCCCGTGAACTCGACACCGACCCCCTCAGCCACCGCCGCGTCTCCGACCTCATCAACGACCTCACCATGCTCGGCATCGTCACCTCCCGCGTCGTCTCCCACGGCCGCTACGGCAGAGCAACGGAAATTTATTTTAAAAGCCCGACAAATGACTTACGTAAAGTCATAATGAGTGAACCCAGATTTCAGGAATGCAGTATCCTGCGTCCCCTTATCAGATAACAATCAGGTACTTATCATGGATGAAAAAGACACTATAATCCTCAGAGAACTTCAAACCAACAGCCGCATCGCCGCATCCGACCTTGCCTGCATGCTTGAACTCAGTGAAACCGAAGTTGAACAGAAAATCACCGCGCTCAAAGACGCCGGTATCCTTCGCAGCTGCACCGCTGTCATCGACTACTCCTTCCTTGAAACCGACAACGTCATGGTTGTCCTCTCCATTAAAGTCACCCCTGAAAAAGGTCTTGGCTACGACGGCATCGCTGAAAAAATCGCCCGGTTCCCCCAGGTAGAAAGCGTCCACCTCCTAACCGGCACCTACGACTTCCAGATCACCATCCACGGCAAAACCATGACCGAAGTCTCGCGTTTCATCGCCGAACAAATCGCATCCCTTGACGGCGTGCGTGAAACCATGACCCAGATAATCATGCGGACCTACAAAGAACAGGGAGTGCCCATGGCGCGGCCCGTCAACCGGGACCGTCAGCTCATCACCTTCTGAGGCTCTCTATGCGATCCTTCGTCTCAAAAATTGCGCATGACATCCCGCCATCAGGTATCCGTAAATTCTTTGACCTCGTCCTGACCATGGACAACGACCACGTTATCAGTCTCGGCGTCGGAGAGCCGGACTTTGATACCCCGTGGAACATCTCAAAAGCCGCCATCACCTCCATTGAAAAAGGTATGACCATGTATACCTCCAACCGCGGTCTCTCCGAACTCTGCGACCTGTTATCTGCTGATCTCAAACAGCGGTATCATCTCTGCTACAACCCGCGCTCCGAACTCATCTTCACCAGCGGCGTCTCGGAAGGTCTTGATGTTGCGGTGCGGACCGTTGTTAACCCGGGCGACGAAGTCCTCGTTGTTGATCCCTGTTTCGTTTCCTACCGCCCGGAGGTCATCATGGCAGGCGGCCGGCCCGTTGCCCTGCCCTGCAAAGCTGAAGATCAGTTCAAGGTAACTCCGGACGCGCTGATGGAAAAAATCACGCCGAAGACCAAAGTTCTGATGATCAACTACCCCAACAACCCCACCGGCGGTGTAATGGGAAAAGACGACCTCAAAGCAATTGCTGATATTCTTATCGACCATGACCTCCTTCTCATCTCCGATGAAGTTTATTCCGAACTCACCTACGACGGCCGCCATGTATCACCCGCTTCCATTGATGGCCTGTTTGACCGCACCATCACGCTCAATGGTTTCTCTAAAGCATATGCCATGACCGGCTGGCGTCTGGGATATCTTGCCGCCCCCAAAGAAATCTGTGATGCTGCACTCAAAGTCCATCAGTATGTCATGATGTCAGCTCCGACTGCTGCCCAGTTCGCCGCAATCGAAGCGCTGAAATCCGGAGAAGAAGCTAAAAACGCAATGGTCGCCGAATATCGTATCCGCCGCAACCTCTTCGTCAAAGGCCTCAACGAAATCGGCCTGCCCTGTCATGTTCCCAAAGGCGCGTTTTATGCCTTCCCTTCCATCGAACCCACGGGGCTGTCTGACGAAGAGTTCGCTGAACGGTTATTGAAAGAACACGACGTAGCCGTCGTTCCCGGCAGCGCCTTTGGAGAAAGCGGCGCGGGCCATGTGCGGACCTGCTACGCCGTTGACCGGAGCAAACTCACCGAAGCCATACGGCGCATGGGCGCCTTTGTTGAATCGCTATCCTAATATACCACCCCTTTATTTCCAGTGGAGAATCTGTTTAACCCGTTTAATTTTTTATGCAGAAGCGTGACATCGTCCAGAGATTTCTTGATGCAGGACTGCTCGTTCACCCGGCAGTCGTTGAATACATTAGCGAACGCAACTCTTCGGGCATCATCGAAACCATCCTGAGCTCTCTTCCGCACAACATCTCTGTTGTAACTCCCAAAGACGTCATCGGCATGGCCGCGCTTAGAACCGATAAACTCGATGTCGGTCCGTCGCTCATGCCCGATATCATCGCCGGAAAAGAAGGTGAATCTTCACCTCTTCCCGACCCTGAATCATGTTTTCAAATGTTTCGCAACCGCTTTGACCTTCTCTCCCAGATGATGAAAAGCCGGCTGATGATGTATCCTATTGAAGCCCTTATCCGTCCGGGTTCAAAATACGCGGATACTGATATCAGCATCGCCGGTATGGTCGTCTCCACGTCCACCAGCAGCAAGGGTCATCGCATCGTCGAAATTGAAGACCCTACCGGATGTATCCGTGTCCTGTTCAATAAAAACCGGGAAGGGTTCGATGAAGCTGAAAGAATTATTCCCGACGAAGTCATCGGCGTCAAAGGCAAACTCGCGCCGGTAACTCCCGGCATGGGCAGCAGCGGTATGATATTTGCTGATACGCTCATCCGCCCTGATATCCCGCTCACGCATACCTTCTCTCCTCCCAAAGATCCCGGACAGATAGCACTCATCTCCGATATCCACGTCGGCAGTAACACGTTCCTCCCCGACAGCTGGGAACGGTTCACTCAATGGATGGAAACCCATGACGAAGTCGGCTACCTTCTTATCGACGGCGACGTGGTCGACGGTATCGGTATCTACCCGAATCAGGATCAGGAACTTCATATCAAAACAATCTATGAGCAGTATGACCGGGTCGGCGAACTCCTGTCAGAACTGCCGTCGCATCTTCAGATTATCCTCGCCCCCGGCAACCATGATGCGGTCCGCGGTGCCGAACCCCAGCCGGCTCTTCCTGATGAGTTCCGCACGAAATTTCCTAAAAACGTTACCTTCGTTGAAAATCCCAGCGTTGTTAACATCCAGTCCGTCAGCACCCTCATGTATCACGGACGAAGTATCGATGACCTCATCAAATTCATACCGGGCGCGTCATACAGCCATCCCGGGGTTATCATGCAGGCCATGCTCAAACGCCGGCACTTAGGTCCTATCTACGGTCAGCGGACCCCGCTTCTTTCCACCGCTACCGATCATCTGGTAATCCAGCAGGTTCCTGATATCCTTCATACCGGCCATGTTCACATCAGCGAGGTCATCAATTATCATGGAGTTCTCGGTGTAAACGCAGGAACCTGGCAGTCCCAGACCTCGTTCCAGAAACAGATGAATATCAAACCCACGCCGGCAGAGGCGGTCATTGTTGACCTGTCGACTCTTGCATGGAACAAGTTCTGTTTCCTTAAACCTGAGACGGATACGACCCTGTAGATACATTAGTATTATTAGTCTGTCCATCAACTAATATAAGGAGAAACCATCTATAGTAGGATGGAGGTTTTCAAAACATATGAATCTGATCTATCTCGTTCCAATATGTGCGGTTTTAGGTCTTCTCTTTGCTGTCTACTGCTTTTCCGTTGTGAAAAGAGAGAAAGTCGAAGATCCTAAGATGCAGAAGATATCAGACGCCATTCACCTTGGCGCCATGGTTTTTCTGAACCGTCAGTACAAAGCTATCGGAGCTTTTGTTATTGTTATTGCCATTATCCTTGCTGTTCTTATCAGCCCGTGGGCAGCTCTCTGCTACGTCATCGGCGCTGCTCTTTCGTCCTGCGCAGGATATATCGGCATGCACAGTGCCACAAAAGCAAACGTTAGAACTACCACAGCCGCCAAACGCGGTATTGCTGATGCAGTAAAAGTATCATTTGCAAGCGGGTCCGTTATGGGTATGTCCGTTGTCGGTCTCGGTCTGCTTGGTCTTTCCGTTGTGTTCATCATTCTGGTAACTGTTTTCGGCGGGTTCGGCAGCGAAACTGCAATCAATTCCGTTGTGTCCATTATGGCCTCGTTTGGTTTTGGTGCATCTTCTGTTGCACTGTTCGCCCGTGTCGGCGGCGGTATCTTTACGAAAGCCGCTGATGTGGGTGCTGACCTCGTTGGTAAAGTCGAAGCAGGTATCCCTGAAGACGACCCGCGAAACCCGGCTGTTATCGCTGATAACGTTGGTGACAACGTCGGTGACGTCGCCGGTATGGGTGCTGATCTGTTTGAATCCTATGTTGGTTCAATCGTTGCATCCATGGCTCTTGGTGTCGCCGGTGCCGCGTTTGCAAACCAGCTTTTCGGTGAGACTATTGCCCCGCTGAGTCTTATTCTTCTGCCGATGGTCATTGCTGCATTCGGTATTATTGCCGCAGCTGTCGGAACGCTGTGCGTTCGCACGAAGAAGAATGAAAGCGCCGCAATTCACAAAGCTTTCAACACCGGTCTTATTGTTGCTATTGTCATCTCGATTCTCGGCACCTACGCCGCGACAAGCTACCTCCTTTACGGTAACTTTACGATGATTACTCTTGGTGCTTCCGGTCTTGGTATGGGCATCTGGTTCTCAACCATTGCGGGTCTTCTCGGCGGATTCCTTATTGGTCTTATCACCGAATATTATACCTCCTTCGACTACAAGCCAACCCTTTCTATTGCAAAATCCTGCCAGACCGGTGCTGCAACTGACATCATCAGCGGATTTGCAAAAGGTATGGAGTCAACCGTATGGCCGGTTTTAATTATCTCGGTCGCTATCTTTATTGCGTACCAGTTCGCCGGTATGTATGGTATTGGTATTGCAGCGGTTGGTATGCTGTCCACTCTTGGTATCTCCCTGGCAGTCGATGCCTACGGACCTGTTGCAGACAATGCCGGCGGAATTGCCGAGATGGCTCATCAGGATCCTCACGTTCGTGAAATCACGGATACTCTTGATGCGGTCGGCAACACTACCGCAGCTATCGGAAAAGGATTTGCAATCGGCTCTGCGGCTCTTACGGGTCTTGCCCTTTTCAGTGCATATGCCCTTGCAGTTGGTATTACTACCATCGATATCTTAAACACCAGAGTGTTTATCGGTATCCTCCTTGGCGGTATGCTTCCGTTCCTCTTCTCTGCTCTTACTATGACTGCGGTCGGCGATGCAGCTGA
>CAZAWD010000056.1:0-6825 GCA_964488725.1 uncultured Methanomicrobiales archaeon
TCTCCAGCCGGGCGACATCTTTGGGATGATACTGCACAACAAGCCCGCTTCTGACATTTTCAATAACATACCCGGTCATATTCACCGGATCTTTTGCCGATGAATACGGCGGCGCATAACAGAGATCAAGATCCTGTAAATCTTCAGCGGTCATCCCGGCATAGATTGCCGCGGCAAACACATCAATGCGTTTATCAACACCGGAGACGCCAAACATCTGAACGCCCAGAATGCGGCCGTCCATGGGTGAAAACAGCGCTTTAATCGTCATGTCCTCAGCACCCGGATAATAGACCGCATGGGAAAACGGATGAAGAATAACTTTATCGCAGATACTACCGGCAGCCCGGGCTGTTTTTTCAGTGAGACCCGCAGAGGCAACCGTCAGATCAAAAATCCGGCAGATGGAACTGCCCATGGCACCGGCATATACCCGTTTTCCGCCGAGAATATTGTCGGCGGCAACTCTTCCCTGACGGTTCGCAGGGCCTGCAAGCGGAATTAGTGCCGGCGCATTGGTTATCAGATTTTTAATCTGCACTGCATCTCCAACCGCATAAATGGACGAATCCGACGTCTGAAGATACTCATTTACCACGACCGCTCCTTTCATCCCCAATGCAAGCCCTGCTTCTTCTGCCAGATGCGTATCCGGCACCACGCCGGTTGCAAGAACCACCATATCAAAATCAAGCGGCTCTTTTCCATCCCGCAGCACCGCAACGCGGCCGTTTCGAAGCTCCAGACCGGCAACAGGTTCATGGAATCTGACCCCGACCCCGTTTTGGCGTAGATACGCCGGAATGGGGGCCGCCATATCCGCATCCAGCTGCGGCATAACCTGATCGCCGCGGATAAGCAGTGTCGGTGAAACTCCCGCACGCATCAGATTCTCCGCCATCTCCATCGCAATAAATCCGCCGCCGACAATACCGGCAGAATGCGGTTTTGCGTCACGGATATACCGGCTTATTGCCTGCATATCCTCAACGGTCCGCAGCGTGGATATCCGCGGATCGTCCGGCACACTGAACGGAGGCAGAGCCGGCCGTGCCCCGGTTGCCAGAATCAGAGCGTCGTAGGATTCCGTGTAGGTCGTTTTGTTTTTCAGATTGCAGACGGTGATCGTTTTATCATGCGGATGAACGGACGTGACTTCGGATTTCACCCGCACCTCAATATTAAACCGGGCCCGGAAACTTTCCGGCGTCTGAAGCGTCAGCTCCTCTTCATCGGTAATAACTCCTCCAATGTAATACGGCAGACCGCAGTTCGCATATGAAACATACCCGGTGCGTTCAAAAATAATAATTTCGGCTGATTCACTCAGCCGCCGGAGCCGGGCGGCGGCACTGGCACCACCCGCGACTCCTCCGACAATACACACTTTCATAAATCACGTATGATGATGATTGCAGGTATGTGATTCGCCGTCATGGTGATGATGAGTGCAGACACTTTCCCGCTGAGGCAGGGTGCCTGCAAGATACGCCGCTGCTGCTTCATCAGCCCTGCCGCTGATTCCGGCAAACAGCTGCATACCCGCAGAAAGAACTGCTTCCTTTGCCCCGCCGCCGATACCGCCGCAGATAACAACATCTGCCTCCAGCCCGCCCAGCACGCCGATAAGAGCGCCGTGTCCGGTGCCGTTGGTCTCTACCACCTGTTTTGCGATAATCCGTGCGCCGTCGGTTTCAAAGACGGTAAACTCCGGGGTTGCCCCGAAATGCTGAAATATTTCTCCGTTTTCTGTAGCTGCTGCAATTTTCATAGGTATCACCTTATTTATTTCTTTGATCCCGGGGCTGCGGTAACCTTTGTTACATTCTCTGCAATCTCTTCCATCATCTCAATCGGGAACCCGGCAACCATCTCCTCATCGGCAATACCGGAGAATTTGCGTGACCCGTCACATCCAAGTGAAAAATTTGGTTTTCCGCTCAGAAGAACCCGGGCTGTTGCATCCGAACACACCGACTGAATCCCGGAAAACTCCGGATAAATACGGCCGCCGAGACGATACAGACAGGTCTGCGCAAGTTTGAGCATTGCCAGCGGCTTTGCAAAGATAAGAACCACTGATGGTTCAAATGCTGCTTTTTCAAGCGGAGCATACAAGGTTGCATAGGTTTCCTGAGGAAGGTGCGGCACACTTTCCATCGTGCGGCGTGACGCGTTCATCGACTGGTACTTGCCGAGTTTGAAGTAATG
The DNA here is from genome assembly GCA_964488725.1 of uncultured Methanomicrobiales archaeon. Classification (GTDB taxonomy): domain Archaea; phylum Halobacteriota; class Methanomicrobia; order Methanomicrobiales; family Methanocorpusculaceae; genus Methanocorpusculum. The sequence goes on from CAZAWD010000056.1 coordinate 2,212, forward strand.
CTGGCCGGTTTTCAGGGTTGCTCCTTTTTCGCGCAGACCAAGTGCCCATGCCCCGCCGCCGCACTGATGTTTGGCATCGGTTGCATAAAAGATCCCGCCGTCGCGGGCAAGAGAAATCATTTTACAGTGGCGGACCGTCTCCTCAAGTTCCGGAATCCCGGTGGGGATATCGTCAGCACTGGTCACAATTTTTACGGCGACCGGAGAACCGGTCAGGTGAAGAGAGTTTTTAAGTGTTTCTGCTATTTCTTCGTAGTTCATTGTCATTCTCCGTTTGGTATGGCATTTGCAGATTTATTCATGCAGTGACGACGGCACCCGCCGCAGGTACATGATGGTTCGGTTCCGGTACAGAGCCGGTAGTCGCCTCCTTCAATTTTCAGCGTGCAGCCGTCGACCAGCGCACAGGCAATTTTTTTACGGGCACAACTATAGATAAGCTGTACCGTTGCCCGTGCGATATGCATATGGTCACTGCACTCTTCCTGGGAAAATCCTTCTTTGTCAATCAGACGGACGGCTTCATACTCGTCTATCGTCATGACTATGGCAGGGGCTGTAACCATTCCGGCCGGAACAAAGACAGAGGATTTGGGAAGACTGCAGACATTTCTGCATTTTTTAGGACGACTCATTCTATCACGATAACGCAGGCATGATACGTTATTGGCATATGCTATTTATCCGTATACCTATTTATGGATATGGGTGGGAGAGGTTTGAGCCGTTGCTTGGTTGAGCATGTATCTCTGCGGGTATAATACCCAATCTATATTACTCTATATCCACAATAATAGAGGCAGGTGTTTGGAATATGAAGTTAGCGGGGGGGCCTACCGCTCCGGAAATAATAGCGGTCTCTTTACAGAAACTTGGCATCCGTCCCGGTGAAACCGCCGCAGACATCGGATGCGGAACCGGCAGTGTCACCAAAGAGATGGCAAAAACCGCCGGGTATGTCTACGCCATAGACCGGCGAAAAGAAGCGATAGAATGCACGAAGGAAACCTGTGCGGGAACAAACATTGAAATCATCCGGGCAGAAGCTCTGGAGTTTCTCGCATCATCTCCCCGTCACATTGACTGTGCTTTCCTCGGCGGCAGCCGCGACATGGAACAAATCATTACGCATCTGGTGAGCAACGCAACACGCAGTATTGTGGTAAACGCGGTGCTGCTTGAAACTGCTGCCGGTGCTATACATACCATGAAACAACTTGGCATCTTCAAAGACGCCGCCCACATCCAGATATCACATTCCTACGAACTTACCGGACGAACCATGTTTAAACCAGCAAACCCCATCTACATCATTCACGGAGAACAGCAATGCTGACCGCGGTCGGTCTCGGACCCGGCGACCCGGAACTTCTGACCTTAAAAGCGGTTCGGATGCTCAAAGAAGCCGACACCGTATTTATTCCGGGCGGCATTGCTCATGAACTTGTCGCGCCGTATGCCCGTCAGATAATTACGCTTGACTTTCCCATGACCCGGGATGAAGCGGTAATTACGGCATGTATGAACGCAAACGCGGAAAAAATCATACCGGCCGCCCGAACCGGAACCGCGGTGTTCGGCCTTATTGGTGATCCGAACTTTTACTCAACCTTCTCCCGTCTCGCAGAAGCCGTGCGTTCCATTGCGCCGGAGATTGAGGTCTCAACAATTCCCGGAATCAGTTCCATCACCGCTGTTGCATCCGCTGCAAAAATTCCGGTGAACGGCGCGTTCCTCGTAACCGACGGCCCGGATGAACCCGCGACCCGGATTATGATGAAGGTAACCAACCCGAAAAGCAGGCAGGCCGCTCTGCGGGCACAGGGTTACACCTCGTTTACCGTGGTAGAACGCATGTATATGGACGGCACAGCCGTTTACCGCGATGAACTGCCGGAAAAAACCAACTACTTCAGTATCATGATAGCGGAGAAGCGATGAAATATTATATTGTCGGTGCCGGATGCGGCGACCCGGAACTTATCACGGTCAAAGGACAGAAACTTCTTGAAAAAGCCGATGTGGTAATCTACGCCGGTTCACTGGTCAATCCGGCCCTTGTTGCCTCGTCGCCGGCCGCGGTAAAACTTGATTCATGGGGAATGAATCTTACTGAAATCACGACTGCCATTGAAAATGGTGTGCGGGCCGGAAAAAATGTTGTCCGTCTGCACTCCGGCGATCCGGCCGTGTATGGGTCAATTGTTGAACAGATGGCGGTTCTGGAGAAAAAAGGAATTGAAGCAGAAATTGTTCCCGGGGTATCTTCCATGTTCGGTGCGGCTGCCGCCCTGAAAACCGAGTATACGCCGCGCGGCGTTTCCGAGTCCGTTATTATTACCCGGTCGGCTGGTGCGACCCTGAAAACCGATCAGCTGGCAGAGTTTTCGGCTCTTGGAACGACTATGGTTATTTTCCTCTCGACTGCGGAGATAGATTCGGTTATGCAGAAACTCAGACGGCCAAAAGACACGCCGGCAGCGGTCGTCTATCATGTTTCATGGCCGGACCAGCAGGTTATACGCGGGACCATTTCCACCATCGCAGAAAAAGTTCATGAGGCAGGAATTGAACGTTCCGCGCTCATTATCGTCGGAGAGGCCGTCAACGGTATCAACTGCCCCTATATTAACTCAGAACTCTACGGATGAATTACACAATAATTACCCTGCCGCGCTTTGCCGGGGCCGGACAAAAAATAGCTGATTATCTGAATGGTGAGCTGGTGCTGTATTCGGATCATGCGTTTTCTGACGCGTTTGGTGTTGGCGGATGTATTGTGGCTCTCATGTCGGCCGGCATTGCGGTCCGGGGATGTGCACCGCTGCTGACGGATAAATGGCATGATGCCGCGGTGGTGGTCGTAACGCCTGATATGGCATACGCCATACCGGTTATCGGCGGCCATCATGGTGCCAACGAGTGTGCGAAAAAATTAGCCGGTCTTGGTCTCACCCCGGTGATATCCACGGCTACCGAGGTTATGGGTAAACCGTCCGTGGAAGAAACGGCAAAAGAAACGCACCGGGTTATTGTCAACCGGGATGCTACCCGGCAGGTAAACGGCGCCATTCTCGACGGGCGCAGCACGATTCTCCGGGCCGACCCTCCGAAGATTGTTCTGGCAAACCCGGGAGTTGCGGTTCTGGTTAATGAGTCGCGCTATGTCATCGGCATCGGGTGCCGGCTTGGCACCTCCGAAGAGGAGATAACGAGTGCCATCGAAGAAGCCTGTGCATCCTGCGGGATTGATCCAAAAACAGTAACCCTGTTTGGAACTACGATGAAAAAATTCCATGAAGAAGGGCTGCACCGTGCGGTTGCGCAATCCGGCGGTAATCTGATATTTTTAGATGATGCGACCATCAATGCCCAGATGCCGCACAGTGCATCCCGTGCAGAAATGCTCGGGCTCTGCGGCGTTGCAGAACCCTGCGCACTGGCACTTGCTGCCAAAGGAACACTGATTCTAAAGAAGACCGTCTTCGGGCGGAGTAATAGTATGGGAAAACTATGGATAGTAAGTTCAGGGCCCGGCAGTACCGGGCAGCTGACACCTGACGCCGTTAAAGCCATTGCACAGGCGGACGTCATTATCGGAAACGCATTTTACCTGACAATGATTGAAGGACTCATCAGAGACAAAGAAGTTGTCTACAGTTCGATGGGTAAAGAAATGGACCGGGCACGCGAAGCCGCACGGCTTGCAGCGAATAAAAACGTTGCAATGATTTCAGGCGGGGATGCCGGGGTCTACGGTATGGCAAGTATTGTTCTGGAGATTGTCGAGCATGAGTTTCCGGGACTGGACGTTGCGGTCCTGCCGGGCGTTACCGCGGCCTGTGCCGCAGCGTCCCGGCTCGGATCCCCGCTTTCCGGGGACTATGTTACTCTGAGTCTTTCCGACCTGCTCACCCCGTGGAACGTGATCGAAAAACGTCTGAACCTTGCATTCCAGATGGGAACGCCCGTTGCCCTTTACAACCCGAAGAGCCGGGGACGACCGTTGAACCTGCACCGTGCGCTTCTCATTGCGGCATCATACAGAAATAACGCAACGCCGGTTGGTATTGTGAAGAATGTATTCCGCACCGGAGAAGAGCAGATTATTACCACACTCGGGGAGCTTCTTGAGAATGATGATGTTATTGATATGCACTCGATACTGATCATCGGGGGAGAAGAGACCAGAGTATGGATTGAAGATGAACATGTCCGGGGCATTATTACTCCCCGGGGATACCACCGAAAATATGTATACTGATATTGGAGCTGATACGCCGGAAGGTTTTGCGATTTCATCAAAGAGCCGCAGTCTGGCACGAAAAGAGGTAGGAAACAACACGCCGGAAGACCGGATATGTCAACGCTGTTCGATTGCGGTCGGCGACTGGGAGATGGCAAAACTCATGCGGTTTCAAAATGATCCGGTAGCAGCAGGTCTTGCCGCGCTCGAAGCGGGTGCGCCGATAGTTACGGATATACGAATGGTGCAGACCGGGATTCAGAAGAAAGGTCATCACTCAACGGTTACCTGTGCGCTGGATTTCGGAGCGGATCTTGCAAAAGAGAAAGGTATTACCCGCAGCTCCGCCGGGTTTGCCGCGCTGAAAG
>CAZAWD010000057.1:0-966 GCA_964488725.1 uncultured Methanomicrobiales archaeon
CTCGTCGAGATATTCGCGGATGGGAATTTCCTGCGGGCATTTCTTTTCGCAGAGTCCGCATTTTATACAGCGGGAAGCTGTCTGCGGGGTGTCTTTGAGGGAGGTGCAGGAAACATATGCTATCATGCCGGCAAGCCAGCCGTCGGTGTAGCGGAGGTTGTAGGCGGCAAAGCACGACGGGATATCTACGCCGTGGGGACATGGCATACAATAGCCGCACGCGGTGCAGGGGACCCGCACTTCTGCGTTTATGATGTCGCGAACGGCCGGGAAGCATGCAAGTTCGGCCGGAGTGAGTGAGCCGGCCTCTGCGGCGGAGGCGGTGGCGAGGTTTTCTTTTACCTGTGCAGCGTCGTTCATGCCGCTGAGAACGACGGTGACACCTGAGTGGTTCAGGATCCAGCGAAACGCCCATGCGGTCGGGGTCCATTCGGGGTGTATTTCGTTGAAGACGTTCTGCGCATGTTTGGGGAGCCGGCATAGTTTTCCGCCGCGGAGCGGTTCCATTATCATGACGGGCAGGCCTTTTTCCTGCGCATATGCAAGGCCCCGCACGCCGGCCTGGGTGGTTTCATCGAGGTAGTTGAGCTGAATCTGGCAAAAGTCCCAGTCGTAGGCGTCTATTAGTTGTATGAAGCCGGCGGTTCCGCCGTGATAGGAGAATCCGATGGCCCGGATTTCTCCGGCGGTTTTTTTGGCGGCGATCCATTCGATAATCCCAAGCCCCGCAAGCCTGTTCCATGCGGCGGTGTCGGGCAGCATGTGAATTAGGTAGTAGTCGATGTAGTCTGTTTTGAGACGCCGTTTTTGTTCGGAGAAGAATTTATCGAAGTCTTCGGGCTTTTTGCACTGGTTGTGAGGGAGTTTGGTGGCGATGTATATTTTATCTCTATATCCTTTTGCGGCAAAGGTGCCAAGCGCTTCTTCGCTTCCTGAGTAAAGATAGGCGGTATCAAAATAGTTTAC
>CAZAWD010000057.1:976-6770 GCA_964488725.1 uncultured Methanomicrobiales archaeon
GGCGGCTGCCATTTCTTCTTCTGCTTTTTTCTGGTTGATGACAACACCCGCTGTCCGTGAAAAGCGCATGCATCCATAGCCGAGGGCAGAGAGGCGGTCACCGTTTTTGGGGTTTGTCCGGTACTGCATTTTAACTACATATGGGTGTGATGATAATTAAAGATGGTGTGTCAGATGACGTAAAAAATGTTGTATTTATCTTGCCGCACCTGACGCCGGACTTGCTCCCGCATCAACAAACGTGATGCCGACACTGCAGGTCGTCAGCGGTTGTGCGTCGCCTGAACGCTGTTCAACGCCTTTGAAGATGTAGCTGCCGGGCATCTCAGCGGTGACCAGCCAGACATACTGACCGCCCGCACCAAGAGCGGAGCTCGTGGGGGCGACGTATTCAGCGCTGATAACTTTCAGACCGCTGCCTTCAACCGCAGACCATGTATAGCCGGTTGTCGGATTGCCTGAGGTGGTGATTTTTACGACTTCACCGACTGCCGGGTTAACCGAGCCTTCGATAACGGCCGTGCCGCGGGGGGCGGTCAGGGCCGCGTCAGTGGTTGGAACACAGGTCCGCACATCCTTATAGACATACAGCGGGGCGGTGTCGTTTTCCCAGGCACGTTTATACTCGAAGACGTATTCATACGTTCCTTCTTTTACGGATGTAATCGTGAAGACGGTCTGGCCCGGAGCACCTGCAAGGGAGCTGTCCGGGGCGATGAACGCCTTGGTGATGTTGAGGCCGTCTGTCTCTTTTGCATACCAGTCATAGCCGGTTGTCGGGTTGGACGGCAGGGTTACCAGAAACGATTCGCCGATAGTGTAGCTCGTGCCGGTTTTCTCAAATGTGATGGTCTGGACCGGGTCGGCCGCGGGTGTCACCGGCGTGTTTTGCGAAACACAGCCGGCTGAAAGGATGCAGGCCAGAAAAACAAGGGATGCAAGGGATACTATCCATACTTTTCTCATGATAAGGTAATATAATCGGGATAGTATATAGGGATTTGTATAATCCCGCCCGGAGATATTTATAAATAGTTTATCGTGTTACACTCTTATCATGGATGAAATTCAAAAGACCGAGATGAGAAACTATGCTATGGCAGCTGGTTTCTTTGTCCTTGCGGTGCAGTATCTGCTGATGCTTATTGCGCCGTTTTCAGGCATTGAAATGAGCGCATTATCAACAATGATTGATCCGGTTTCAATGATCACCGCCGTCATCTGATTCTCGCAGGAGTTATTCTCATTGTGCTTAAAAATCGTGACCTCACCGCGATTACATTTCTGATGACCGGAATCTTATTTGTTTTCCTAAACATGTCTCCGGATAAAGGGGTGGCCCCGGTTATTATCGGCATATTTATGCTGATTCTCGCGGTTATCATTCTCACGGCAAAAGATAAGAAAAAGTATCTGCTCTGTATCATACCGGCCATCATCGGACTTTCACGACAGCTGCCCCCCGAAAGCCATAGGATACTGATGGCTGTTATTGCAGTTGTCGCTCTCTACTTTGCATTTGCTTCTGCCTCGGAACGCATCGCCCTTCCGGGCAGCGCCCTGCTCAAAGCAGACGTCGTCACCGACTTTAAATCAAGCGGCTCGGTTCTCGGCTATCTGATTTTTGGCATGAGCACTGCTGTCTGGGCCGGTGTTTACTTCCTGAACATCTCCGTTGAAGCCGCACTGGTACTTGATGCCGTCTGCGGAGCTATGCTTATCTTCTCCGGCGTGCTCCTCTGGGCGGTTGGAAAAATGCGGTTTACGCCCGTGATGTTTATCTTAATGGGATTCCTTTCTTACATCGGTCAGTTCATGACCGGCCCGCTCTATTATGTTATCGGCGGGATGTTTATTATACTCGGACTGTTTGCCGTGCTGCGCACCGAGTCACGCATCCTGCCGGCGCTGATGCTGATAATCTACGGCTGTGTCTTTTTCATTACGGCGACGGTCACCGGCACCACGTCACTGCCGGGCCTTGCAGGACTGTTAAATCTGATTCCCTGCCTTATCTCGGTCTACCTTGCGGTCGCAGTGTTTTCCCAGAGAAAACTGCCGCTCATCTGATTTTTTTCGGCAGTGAAAAAATAAAAAGAAAAAATGAAACTCAGGTCCTGACAACCGGGACCTGAATCTCCGTCAGCCAGTCGGCGGTGTCGGTTTTGTTCCAGATACCGTCGATATAGCTTTCCCGCGGCATGTCTGTCACCGTATATCCGTTCTCCTCAATCCATTGGAACGCAAACGCATATGCCTGTCCGATATTCTGGTATGCACCCTTGTGCATAACAGACACCACCGTTACCGCCGGCATCGTCTTAAACACAATCCCGTCTGTTTCTTTTCCTGCCGTCTCGACCGCCTGACAGAACTCGATATTAATATCCTTCTCGCGATACTCGCCGTCCGGATACATCGTAAAGCAGTAGTCCGGCACCACGCATTTCAGTGCCGGGTTGGCCGCGGCAACTTCCGCGCCAATTGCAGGAATGAGTGTCATGAACGCATTATAGGTTGGGATGCAGGCTTTCTTTGAAAATACAATACATTCCGGAATTTCTTTTATAGTTGCTGAATAGGTCATATATGACTCCCTGTCTTTTCCTGCCAGAAGGAAATCTATGCAGGAAATCTGTGTTTTGGTGTGTGCAATATCGGCTTCCATCCCGGCTTTTCTTTTTCTTAGCAGACTCTCCGTGTCAGCACCCGCAAGAATACTTTTGATGTCTGCAACCGACATCCCCGCACATCTAAACGCCTGAATTTTGTGCAGCTGTAAGAGTTGTGCGGTGGTGTAATACCGGTAGTTTGTCAGGATGTCGACTTTGTCCGGTTTGAGCAGGCCCGCCTCATCATAGTAGCGCAGGGTTTTGACAGTGGTCTTGGAAAGTTTTGAGAATTCGCCGATACGGAACAATATTTCACCTCATATACGTCTATTGTTTCCCGGTATAATCTATTTGCAGACTCCGGCCGGGGGAGAGTTGACAGGATTTAATAGGGTGTTTCTTTTTGCGGGCCGGTCACGCATATCCGGCGGGGTGGTCTTCGGCTGGTTTGTCGTCTGTTTGGGACCCGTAGAATTTTTCAAAAAATGCAGTAGCGTTTTCTTTGCATTTTCGCACGAGTCCGTCATCTATTTGTTCTTTTGGTACATGCTGGGCAAGCTCTGCCATAATGATATCCAGGAGCTGGTAGGCGGAGTCGGGTGTCATTTTGATATGGGATTTTATGCCGCTGTAGAGCATGAGGTTTACATCAACTATCCAGACCGGATTTTCTCCTTCCCTGCGGTAGGTGTTGACGTCGATGGTGTGCCAGTCTTCGTCCATTGTGCCGGAGGAGAGGGTGTAGGCCTGCTGGATACGATTGCCATAGAGGGCGGTCAGGTGCTGAATCATCCAGACGGCGTTTTGTGCTTTTTCGTCATCTTTTACTTCGGCAAGAAGATCCTCAAAAAATGCGGCTGCGTTGACGTGGCAGGCGGTCATCAGGACCATGGTTGCGTCGCCGCCCAGAAGCATTGACATGGCGTTGACGATTTTTGGAAATGTTTTGCGGTCAATGGTGTCTGCGAGATGGTAGTCAAAGACGTCACGAATCGGTTCGATGATTCCGGGATTGGCTTCAAGGATTTCAGAGAAGCCTTTCAGATCTTTAATAAATGGTTCAGGAACGTTTTTGCGGCTGGTCTGGATGTCTTTATCGGAGACGGGATTTTCAGCCGGAGCAGGTGCGTCTGATACAGGAGTCTTTTTTTTGCGCGGACTGCGTTTCTTTGGGGTGTCGGCAGCTATTGGTGTATCTGTATTGGTCATTCCTAAACAGATACACGTTAAAAGAACAAAATAACATCGGTTGGTATCTGTCTAACGCGAGGGATTGGAGGTGAGATCAGCACAATTCACCTCTGCCTGAATCAGATAGTAGTAATTGCTGCTTCGGGTTCATCTCTTTTGTTGCGGATACCGGCAGCCGTTCCCGCACACAAAATAATTCCCGACTCAAAGAACAGAAAACATGAAAAGAATAAAAGTAAAATTGAGACACGATTTTTAAACCCTGTCTCCCGAAAGCCTCAGGCGAGATTTGAACTCGCGACCTCGTCCTTACCAAGGACGCGCTATACCTCTAAGCCACTGAGGCACTGTTGCTGGTATGCGATAACAATGTAAGAGATGTAAAGATTTAAATGTTCTGAAAAGAACCTGTCCCTCACCCTCACCTGCCCGCCATCGTACGGATACGTTGCGCTGCAAGAGCACCCGTTGAAAACGCCGCCTGAATATTATATCCTCCCGTATCCCCGTCAATATCCATTACCTCCCCCGCGAAGAACAAACCTGAAATCAGCTTTGATTCGGCTGTTTTCTTATTTATCTCCGCAATATCCACCCCTCCGGCAGTTGCCATTGCCACCGCAAAATCTCCGGTCCGCTCAATCACCACTTCATACGCGGCGAGTTGTTTTACCAGCCGGCGACGCATCACCGCAGTCAGCCCCGCCCCGGTTATCTCCGGCGGGATGTCGGCGGCCGCAGTAAGCGCGCGAACCAGCCGCTCCGGACACGAAAGACCATAGAGCAGATTCTGTATCAGCCTCCCCCCCTCCTGCCGGCACCGCTCAACAATCAACCGGTCAAGCTCCTCCTCCCTCATCGCAACAAACGCTATACGCAAAACATCTCCTGCCTCCATCCACCTGCCTGCATCCAGTATCCCCGGTCCCGAAAAACCAAACCGCGTAATCAGCAGATCGCCGGTATGCGTCACAACTTTTTTCCCGTCGTGATAAATTGCAATATCTGCATTGGGAATGGAAATACCCGATAACTCTTTCAACTGAAAATTTTTAACATATACCGGCGTCAGCGCCGGTTTCGGCGGAATAATACGATGCCCTAACTGACGTGCAAGTAAAAATCCGTCCCCGGCCGAACCGGTATGCGGATACGACTGACCCCCGGTCGCAATAACCAGACACGGTGCAGCATAGGTTCCCTCTGCCGTCCCTGCCGTAAATCCTGCTTCTGTTTTTTTAACTGACGTTACCCGCTCCTCGTACTGAATCTCCACACCCGCCCTGCAACAGACAGCAAGAAGAATATCAAGTACATCTTCAGCCCTGCGCGTCGCCGGAAAAATTTTACCTTCCTCCGTCGTAATAAACGTCATTCCTTCAGCCTCAAAAAAATGCATAACATCGTTATTAGACAACGCACGAAGAGCAGGTTTAAGAAATGATGCATGCTGCGCGTCGCCGTAATGATTTGCAAACGCCGCCACATCTCCTGCGTGTGTCAGATTACACTGTCCCGAACCGGAAAGAAGCAGTTTATTTCCGGGACGGTTCATCCTCTCCAGCACCAGCACCCGAAGCCCCTTCAGGCCTGCTGCGCAGAACAACCCCGCAGGCCCCGCACCAATAATAATAGCATCATACTCTTTAATTGTCACTGATTAATGTTAGACGGCTGTACGATTAAAAATGTAGGGTGGTTATTTTTATTTTGTCGGGATTCATCCCCCGCGTCATAAAGATAGTATTTAGGCCGCACGCGGCTCATTATTAGAACATGTATGCAGAGAAGGGAAGATTTCCGTCTTTCCCTCCAAAGAATAATCTACACTGCCATCCTATATATGTACGTGCAGATATCCGGCATGTCCAAGGCCCCCGCCCGATCAATACGCAATCGCGTGAGATGAAGAACGGGACAACAAGACATGCCACAGGCACATCCTGCCCGGTCATAGAGCCGCGAGGGCATGCACGAGCATACGTTGAACG
>CAZAWD010000058.1:0-5150 GCA_964488725.1 uncultured Methanomicrobiales archaeon
TATCGACACTGCCGTAGACAGACATCTGAAACGAGCCTGAATCGGTCATTATCAGTCCGTCGAAATCAAGAACATCGTGCAGACCGCGGGTAAGCGCCGGCTCTTTGAAATCAGCGCTTTTAGAGAAGATGTATGCGTTGGTGATGATACCTTCAACACCCATTTTTTTCATCTCGGATGGCGGGATTATCTGAAGGTGCGGGTTTACAACCGGCAGAAGAGCGGGGGTTTTTATCATGCGGTCGCCGGATTTGAGTTTGCCGACGCGGCCGGCGATGTCTTTGTGGATGACTTCAAATGTTATGGTCATAATTATTTTTCCTCGGTAAATAGTTGTCCTTCAAAAGTTTTGATAATGCATTCGTCGTTTTTCCAGGTGTCGGGACGAAGTCCTGCTTTGATACAGGCCTGGTTCAGAAATTCTTCGGCGGTCCAGTTGTATTCAGTGGCGACCTGCGGCAGAAGAAGGCCGGACCGTCCGCCGAGCTGGGCGGTAAGACCGTGGCGGCCGACGGTGATCTGCGAAGGCCGCACGGCTGCGGGGCAGGTCAGCGGTTCGGGTTTTGAGAGGATAGTGACCTCGATACGAATTTCGCCAAGCTCTTCGGGTGTTACAGCCGGAAACCGCGGATCGTGCAGAGCGGCATGGACGGCGGCGTCTTTGAGGGCATCTTTAAGGGGGAGGACCGGATAGGGATAACCGATACAGCCGCGAAGGGTGCCGTTCTTGGTGAGGGTGACAAAGACGCCGAGGAGTTCAGAGAAGATGGCCGGAAAAGGAGTGTCAGGTGAGGAGGCATCGTCGATGACAGCGGTTTCCGTGTATATACGGGCGGCGGTGAGCGCAAGCCGTCCCTCGTCAGGAGTCAGGAGGTACATTCTTGATACGTATTAGTTTTCAGAGAAGATGAAGTAGGCGGAAAAGAGCTATGACCGGGCCTGTCCACTCACCCCCCGATAAAATAGGGGGGTGGACCAGTACCCAAAACTTAAATCGACCGGAAAAATACCGTCGTATTCATATCCTTTGCACCGAAAAACTTCTTACAGAACGCTGCTGCAACCGTCGGCGGATACTCCTTACAGCTGAAAATATCCAGATACGCCGCATTCGTATCATTTGCAAAATGTCCGGAGAGAAGCGACGTCTCAATCAGCTGCGTCATCGAATATCCGGCAACGCGTTCCGTCGGCCCGAAATGAATAATCTGCGGTTCGCCAAACCTTTTCATATCAATAAGATCGGCAAGCTCAACCACAAACTCATGAATCTTATCCGCATCGCGGATCGTTTCGGGATTGCAACCTTTCAGATCGATAGAAGTACATAGCCCCCAGCAATCCTCTTTCTTAAACTGTGCAATGACTTCAGCATCAGTCATACCATTCGCTGTCATTTGTTTCATAGACAAACACCATTATTTTTTCCCCTTTGCGGCCTCGGCTCAGCCGAAAAACACCGGCAGCCCCATACAGCATTACGCCATATGCGGTTTATCTATGAGTTTCACGAAATCGGGTATACCCTCATTCGCACTGCACGCATTGGATTATAATAGGTCAGTCCATCAGAACATAAAGATTGTTCTTGGAGAACCCGCAGTAAAATTGCCCAATTTGCATTCTGAAAGCGTAATTTGTTCAAACAGGCAATCTGCTGACTTAAAACCGTTTAAATCCAAAAAAGGAACCAAATGTCACCTGAAATCAAAAACGGCAGAAAATACGGCAGATAAAAAAAAGAACCCGGATCATCCGGTGCGCTGTTTCAGAGACCGCCGCTTTGCGCACTCATCAGCTGTTTTATCGTCTGAATAACCGCCGGAGCCTCCGTATCCGACACCTGTGACACAACCCGCTCAAGCATCTTCTTCATCTCATCCTGCAACTCAGGCGGATACGCCTTCATGTGTGAAAACACCCCCAGCATACCGGTCGTAATATATGCATTCACCGGCGCCAGCCGTATCAGTGAATCTGTTAAAAACTCCCGGCCTTCCTTCGTCTCAAGAGAACATTTACGGTTCTGTGCAAACCGCAGATAAAGCGACCGTGCACACCCCGCCTGTTCAATATGAAACGCCGCAGACGCCTCAATCGTCTTGAGATACTGCACCGTATCCGGTGACGCCGTCGCCGCCGCCGCCGCGATAAAATTCTCAAACGCCAGCGGATGATGCGCACTGCGAAGAAGTTCGGCATTAAGCAGTTCCATACGGTCCGGAGCAGACGAAGAAAGATACAGCGACAATGCCGCCAGCCGTATCGTCGCACACGTCGCCTGTTCATACTCGCGGCGCAAAAGCTCTGCGGTCTTTGGCGTATCAAGTGCTGCCAGAACCGCAAGAATCTGATTGCGAACCCCGTGCGTCTTAAACCGGCGTGCCAGCCCGGTCAGTGACCCCGCGGCCCCCTCCCCCGGCTCACCATATGCCAGCAAAAGATTATACAGCGTCCCCTCATACCGCTCTGCAATCCCCCTCATAATCTTCTGCTTACCCGCATACAGTTTCGCATGGGAATGCGAAAACCGCGGATCACTCACCTCCTCAAACATCACCAGCGGCAACGCCCCGCACGCCTCCATCAGAGCCGTATCAGTCAGCATCCGCATATACTCATCTCCCAGCCGCTCAGACGGCACCGCCATATCATCTTCCATCATCCGCATCATCTCCCGCTCACAAAGCGTCGCCTGACATAAAAACCGGGTAACCGGATTGTCATCAACAGAAGCCTGAAGATAGAGCATATCATCCGTAACCCCGGCTCCCTGCTCCATCTTCAGATACGCCGCATGGTTCAGATTCCATATACACACGACAAACTCACCGCTGCACGGCACCGAAAACGCCAGACGTTCAGCATCAACCTTCTTCATGAACTCCGCGGTTACCTCTCCGTCCTTATTCACCAGTTTTGCGCAGAACGGAAAAATCCACGGTTTCTGCCGGCCGAACCCTTTCTGCTGCACAACAATATCTGCCATCCGGGTATCTTTATTATAGACCGCCGAAGCCGTAACAACCGGATACCCGGTCTGTTTCAGCCACCTATCCGCCATAAATGACAAATCGGCACGACCGACATCCTCCATCGCATGAAGCCAGTCGCGGGGAGATGCATTTTTACCGGTAAAACGTTTGTGATACAGATCAAGAGCCCAGGTAAATGCTTCTTTGCCCAGCATTGTTTCTATCATGCGGGTAAACTCGGGTGCCTTGACATACGTCACCGACGTAATAAGGTCGTTTGGATCATTGAATCCGTCCGGCTCGATAGGCATGGCAACCGACCCGGTATCAAGAGAAAATGTGCCCGTGCCGGGAGTGTACATCTGAAGGATATTCTGGAGCCTGATATACTCTTTTCCGAAATGAAACGCAAGATAATCATCTTCCATCATCACGGTTACTGCTTCGTTGAGCCAGATAGAAAACGGCGTATCGCCGCTAACCCCTGAACCATTGAGATTATGATAGAATTCATGCTGTTTGACCCCGAGCATATATTCGTAGGAAGCGTCAGTGATTTCAGCATCCGGCATGATGCGGCTAGCAATGATAGTAGTATTGCCGGTGTTTTCCATCCCGCCGAAATCCGAGTTCTGCATCGCAATTTCACGGTAAACTTCGTACGGATACTGATAGCCGCAGACGAGGTTTGTCGATACGGCTTCTATCTGTGCAGTAACCGGGGCAAGGGCCGCGGTGAGTTCGTCACCTGATTTATCTTTGGCAAGATTGAACCGGATAGTACAAAGACGGTAGAGTTCGTTTCGGGCCGCATAGTCGTCGTAGCGTTCGGGTCCGGTGAAAACATGGGTCCAGAGAATAGCATCGGCCAGTATATCAAGTGCAGCATATGCGTTTTTTGGATCAGAACCCGGCAGAGCCAGAAGTTCAAGACGGACCGTGCGGCCGTCAGGATACATAAAGTCGCGGGAAAAGGTATCCCATGTGCCCGCACCGAGGAAGAAAAGATACGGGGGCATGGGTTCCTGATTTTGATAGGTTATCGTATCGCGCTCCGCATCATAGCGGGTACGCTGACGGAGAATATTGCCATTAGTGATGAGGTTGGTGTATTTCCGGTCGGCAATGATGGTGGCTGTCCATGTGCATTTGGCCCGCATATCGTCGATACACGGCGCTATTCGCTGAAACCCCCACTGCTGACACTGGGAGATTATCGTGCGGGGCCGGCCGGCGGGGGTGATATCATAATAGAGCCCTTCGAGGATATTGTCAGTCGGATAACAGACCGTGGTGGTGGCGAGACGAAACTGGGACCCGCGGGATAACGGATGATGAAGCGTGACGGTAAGAAGGTTGTTGTGAGACTGATACTGAATATTTCTGGAGTTCTGCATGACGCCGAGAATAGTCAGACCGCGGGCATTAAGCGAAAGCTCAGATAGCGTATCGACCCGGACGGTGAAAAGTGTCTCTGCCGAAACGATGACGTGATCGTCTTTCATGTCGAAAATGAGGTTGATATGGTTGACAGAGACAGAGGGTTCGGGAAACTGGGACGGGCGATAGAGATAGGTGGTCTGCGGGGGTCTGTCTGGTGGCATGATTGTATCTGTTGTTGGTCGTATAAGGGGATAAGGGAAGAGGGTACGGCATGAACCCGGCCGTTACGCACCCTGTTCAATCCGCCTTATCACCTCTGCTCCGAACTGTTTCGTCGAGCAGCTTCCGCCTATATCGGGCGTTCCCATCCCTGCGCTGAGCATCGAAGAAATAACCTGTTCAACCTGCACTGCCTCCGGTTCCATTCCGAAATACTCCAGCATCAGTGCAGCACTCCGGATAGCCGCAATGGGATTTGCAATTCCTTTCCCGGCAATATCGGGCGCACTCCCGTGTACCGGTTCAAAGAACGCGTAACGGTCGCCGATATTGGCACTCGGCAGCATTCCAAGCCCGCCGCTCAGATACCCGCACACATCACTTAAAATATCGCCGAACATATTCGACGTCACAATCACATCATACTTCTCCGGGTGCATCAAAACATCCAGACATAACGCATCAATAAACATCTTCCGGGAAGACAGCCCCGCGTCCGCTATCACTTTCTCACAGACCGTTGAAAACAACACGTCAGATTTCATGACATTTCCCTTATACCCGATGACAACC
>CAZAWD010000058.1:5166-6732 GCA_964488725.1 uncultured Methanomicrobiales archaeon
TCCGATTCGCGGGCACGGGCACACTCTGCTGCCTTCTTTGCAATACGCATCGAGCCGGCCCGCGTTACCACCCGCAGCGTCGTTGCACGGTCTGTTCCTATCTCTTCAATACCCGAATACAGCCCTTCTGTGTTCTCGCGGACAATCAGTATATCTGTCGTTCCGGGGCGGACCGGCCGGAGATTCGCATACAAATCAAGTTCATGACGAATCGTCAGAAGCAGACTCGGATACGCGGGTGTCGGCGGGGTGGTAACCGCCCCGAACAAAATCGCATCCGACTCTTTGAGAACTGCCATGTCATCGGCCGTGCAGGCGCTCCCGCACCGCGTCCACCGTTCATAACCAAGTTCCAGATGCACAAACTCAGCGTCAGTAAGATAATGGGCCAGCACTTCTTCTGCCGGCGGAATAACCTCTTTTCCCACGCCGTCGCCGGGCACAACAACTATCTTTCGTGTCACGTGCGCATCTCCTGCGAAAGAAAACCTGCGAGTCCGCCGCATTCAATAATACGCTGCATCCGCTCCGATAACGCTTTGGCCGGATACGACACCCCGCCGGCCTGCACAGTCCAGTTCTGCATATCAGCCTCAATCATCTCGTTATCCTTCACCAAAGCATCGGTTTCAAAAACCGGAATCCCCAGATTCACACAGTTCCTGAAAAAAATACGGGCAAACGATGGTGCCGCAATCGCAACAACCCCGGCCTCTTTTAACGCCGCGGCCGCCTGTTCCCGCGACGACCCGCACCCGATGTTTTTCCCGGCAACCAGAATTGCGCCCCGCAGACGAGACGCCAGAGATTCATCATAATCCTCAAACACATGAGAGACCCATACCTGTGCATCAACCGTGCGCAGATACCGGCCGGCAATAATCATATCGGTATCAACATCTTCCCCAATTACAACCGCAGGCCCGCTCAGAATCATAGCGCCGCCTCCGGAGAGGTAATTTCGCCCTTCAACGCGCTTGCCGCCGCGGTCGACGGCGAACACAGATAATAGTTTGCTCCGACGCCCATCCGGTTTCTGAAATTGCGGTTCGCAGTAGACAGGCCCGTCTCGCCTTCTCCCAGAACGCCCATGTGAGCGCCCAGACACGGGCCGCAGCCCGGCGGACAGATAACACAGCCCGCGGCCGCAATTTTTTGCAGAACCCCGGTCTGCATCGCCTGTTCATACACCGTCCGGGACGCGGGCACGACGATCGTGCGTACCGCAACGGACCGGCCGTTTACGATATCCGCAAACCGTGTCAGATCCTCCAGCCGCCCGTTCGTGCAGGTCCCGACCAGTACCTGATCAAGATGTGTGCCTTCCATCTCTGATACCGGCACCGCGTTATCTACCCGGTGCGGCAACGTGATCATCGGTTCAATGTCATCAAGTTCAATGGTATACTCAGATACATACCGGCAGTCTGTGCGTGACTGAAGATGAATGGCAGCGTCCGGCACGCCATATGTTTTGAGATGGGTGCGGGTCAGTTCATCTGCATAGAACAGTCCGGTCTTTGCCCCTGCTTCAACCGCCATGTTTGAAAGCGTCAGCCGTCCTTC